>CAJLVJ010000053.1 GCA_905210085.1 uncultured Collinsella sp.
AGGACACCAGGATCCTGCTCAATCGCGGTCAGCGCCGGCTCAAAGAGAACGTCGGCCGCCGAGTTGTCATAGCTTACGACCGAGATATCGCCTGGGATGCTCTTCCCCATCTCGTGCAAGCGCTTGAGCAGACCGAGGGCGATGTTATCCGAACTTGCGAACACAGCGGTGGCATCAGTTGCGAGCACCGCCTCCGAGGCCTCATAGGCACTCGGAATGTAGTACTCGCTCTCAAACTCCAAACGTGCGTCGATAGGCAGGCCAACCTCGCGCAGCGCGCGCTCATAGCCGGCAAGTCGCTTACGCCCCGTATTGGAACGGCGCGCGTTAACCAAGCAGGCAATGCGACGGTGGCCCTGCTCGATCAGATAGCGAGTGGCCATGTAGCCACCCATCTCGTGGTCGAACATCACCTTGTCGCACTCGAGCCCCTCAATGGCACGGTCGACCATTACCGCCGGGATGGGTAGATGGCTGACTTCCTCGCGCAGGGCGCGGTCGTCCGAGAACTCGTCGCCCACGACCAAGAACACACCATCGACGCCGCGCGTCACCAGCTGGCGCAGGAGCTCAAGATCGTCCTCGGCACTTCCACCCGAGCTGGTAATAAAGAGCGCGTAGCCGTCCTCGCGGCAGCGCTTTTCCAGGCTACCGGCGAGCGAAGCAAAAAAGCGGCTCTCGATGTTAGGGACGATAAGGCCCAGGGTGCGCGACTCGCGCATGACCAGGCTGCGCGCGATCTGGTTGGGAACATAGTGGTTGCGCGCCGCGACCTCTTTGATGAGCTTGCGGTTTTCTTCCGAGATGCGACAGGGCCGATTATTGAGCACAAGCGAGACCGACGAGGGGGAAAGCCCCACCTCCTGGGCGATCTGCTTGAGGGTGACTTTGTTGGCCATCTCGCTCCTTCCGGGTTTACGCGCAATCTCTTGAAAGTATAGCGACTACCCCTCTACCTCGGTGATAAACACTTTACCAATCCGGTAGACGGCTGTTTTATCGCCGCCAGCGCACCAAATCCGTCCGGGTGGGGTATATTGCAATCGATTGATGACAACGACCACCAAAAGGCGGATATTCGTATGCACGAGAACGACTTTTTTAACGAGGACCTGCTGTGCGCGCTTGCTGGCGTTGCCGGCGAGGACAACGTACTGATGAGCGAGCCCATGCGCGAGCACACCACGTTTAAGATCGGCGGCCCGGCCGACGTCTTTGTCACGCCCGATACCGAGCAGGGCCTCGTCGCCACGCTCGATACTTGCTATCGCTGCGATCTGCCCCTCACCATCGTGGGCAACGGCTCCGACCTACTCGTCGGCGACAGGGGCATCCGCGGCGTCGTCGTGGCACTGGGCGAAGGCCTCTCTAACATCACCGTCGACGGCACGCATGTTACGGCAGCAGCCGGCGCCTTGCTTTCCGATGTCGCCGCGGCGGCAGCCGAGGCCGGCCTCACCGGCATGGAGCCCATCTCGGGCATCCCCGGATCGGTCGGCGGCGCCTGCTACATGAACGCCGGTGCCTACGGTGCCTGCATGGCCGATGTGCTGGAGTCCGTGCGCGTCTACAAACCCGCTCGCCAGCTCGACGACGGCACCCGCGGCAGCGGCAATATCATTGAGTTCGATGTCGATGAGCTCAACCTGGGCTATCGCAAGAGCCGCATTGCCGACGACGGCTTCATCGTGCTTTCGGCCACCTTCAATCTCGCTCCGGGCAACGCCGCGATGATCAAGGCCGACATGGACGACTACCGCCAGCGCCGCGAGGACAAGCAGCCGCTCGACATGCCGAGTGCCGGCTCCACTTTCAAGCGCCCCGAGGGTTACTTTGCCGGCAAACTCATCATGGATGCCGGCCTGCGAGGACACGCCGTTGGCGGCGCGCAGGTGAGCGAGAAGCACTGCGGCTTCATCGTCAACGCCGACCACGCCACCGCCGCCGATGTCGACGAACTCATCCGCCACATCCAGGCAACCGTCAAAGACCAATTCAACGTAGACCTAGAACCCGAAGTCCACCGAGTCGGAGAATTCCTTTAACAAAGAAGGCCCCGAAAGGGGCCTTCACCATATTTATTCAGATAACCCAGTCCGGTGTGTCGCGCTCAGGACCCGAGAGGGCCGGGACAGTCCGAGAGGCATAAGGTTGATCGCGAGTTCCGCACGAGCCGGAGAGCACTTAATGTGCTCTCCGTGCGAGCAGGACTGCCCGAGCAGGCAACCTTATGCCTCTCGGACTGTCCCGGACCAAGCCGCAGCTACGACAGCGCAATACCGCCGAGCCAGCCCCAACGCACGCCAGAGCCAGTACCATAAAAGCTAATGAACGAATCGAGCGACTTAGACGTAATGGCACCCTCGTTGCTCATAACGATGCCGCCGCCAACGTAGATACCCACATGACCGTAGATAAGGCCCGGAGCACCCGTGCCGCTGTGCGAGGAATCGGCCACGATCATGCCCACCTGCAGCGCCGAACGATTGGAGCTGTAGCACCAGGCGTTAAACATGTCGCACGCATTGCCGCCAAAGTAGCCCACGCCGGCGTTACGGAACACGTTGGTAACCCACGCCGCGCACCAATTCTGACCCGGCGAAGGCGTGGAGTAGCACGCGTTGACGACGGCCTGTTGCTTGCCCGAGCCGGCATTCTGCTGCGGAGTTCCGGGCGCATACGATCCGCCACCCGAGCTTGAACCACCCGAGTAGGAATTGTTCTTGTTTGCGGCAGCCGCGGCAGCGGCAGCCTTCTTGGCAGCCTCCTCGGCCTGAGCGGCAGCAAGAATCTCGGAATCGCGCTGGGCCATGAGCTCCTTGACATCGTCGGAGAGGCCATTCAGAACCGTCTGGACCTCCTGCTGCTTGGCCTGCATGTCCTGCATCTGAGCGGTCTGCTGGTCCTTGAGCTTCTCCAAGTCGGCTTTTTGCGACTCGAGCTCGGACTTCTGTGTATCGAGCTCTTTCTGGATGGTCTGGATGTCCTCGATGGCGTCACGGTCGCTCTTGTTGATCTTCTCGACGTAATGCGCGTTGGCGACGAGCTCCTCAAACGAACCAGAAGCGAGCAGCAACGACAGGATGTTGGTGCCGCCCGACTTGTAGCTGGCGGCAACGCGATCGGAAAGGTCGCCGCGCTTCTCTTTGAGCTCGGCCTTCTTGGTGTCGATCTGAGTCTGCGTCTCGTCAATCTGGCCCTGTACGCCCTCGATATCGCTGAGTGTCTGGGCATTCTTGTTGGCGAGCGACGCGTACTCATTAGCGATGCTGTCGAGCTGAGCCTGGACCTCGTCGAGCTGGGCCTGGGCGGCGCTCAGTTTGTCGGTGGTTTCTTGGCTGGCCTCAGCCGCATGGGCGCGGGCGGGCAGGCCAAAAAGAACAGCCGCGGAAGCAGCGCCGAAGAGAGCCTTAAGGGCAGTGCGGCGCGAAAGCTCCCGCGTAAAGATGGAATCGTTGTTTGGTGACATATGTACTCCGTTACATGCTTATTTATATGTCGCTCAACTCAAACATATTAACGCACATCGCGCTTGTCCCAACTATTTCCACGAACGGCTGGAAAAGCATGGTCAGCGGCTCGCAAATACGTCCCACACCAAAGGTAAGGATTATGCAAATAACACCCTATGAGTACGTTAACATCAATCCTCTGGTTTTCCTGCCCCGCGTGTTTTGGGCGCCCCCAGCTGCGCTATACTCCCCTCAAGAAGTGTTCCTGATTCGATAGGAGACTACATGTCCAAAGCACTCGACCCCAAAGACACCTGCGTCCTCGTTACCGGCGGCGCCGGCTTTATCGGCTCGCACACCGTCGTTCAGCTGCTCGAGGGTGGCTACCAGGTTGTCGTCGTCGATGACCTCTCCAACTCCTGCGCCGTTGCCATCGACCGCGTCAAGACCATCGTGGGCGACGAGGCCGCCAAGAACCTCACCTTCTACGAGGCCAACGTGCTCGACCGCGATGCGATGAACAAGATCTTCGATACCCACCAGATCGACCGCGTCATCCACTTCGCCGGCTTTAAGGCCGTTGGCGAGTCGGTGAGCAAGCCCGTCGAGTACTACCACAACAATATCGAGAACACCCTGGTGCTCATCGATGTCATGCGCAACCACGGTTGTAAGTCCATCATCTTCTCGAGCTCTTCGACCGTCTACGGCGATCCGGACAATCCGCCCGTCACCGAAGAGGACCCCAAGAAGCCCGCGACCAACCCCTATGGTTGGACCAAGTGGATGATTGAGCAGATCCTCATGGACGTCCACACCGCCGACCCCGAGTGGGACGTCGTGCTGCTCCGTTACTTCAATCCCATCGGTGCCCATCCGTCGGGCCTGATCGGCGAGGACCCCAAGGGCATCCCCAACAACCTGGTGCCCTACGTCGCCCAGGTCGCCGTCGGTAAGCTCGAGGCCGTTCAGGTCTTTGGCAACGACTACCCCACCCCCGACGGCACCGGCGTGCGCGACTACATCCACGTGTGCGACCTGGCATCTGGTCACGTTGCCGCCCTCAACTGGATGAACGGCAAGACCGGCGTCGAGATCTTTAACCTGGGCACCGGCACCGGCACCTCGGTACTCGAGGTCGTCGCCGCCTTCTCCAAGGCCTGCGGCAAGGAGCTGCCCTACGTGATTCGCGAGCGCCGTGCCGGCGATATCGCCGCCAACTGGTGCGATGCCTCCAAGGCCGAACGCATGATGGGCTGGAAGGCCCAGTACGACATCGCGGACATGTGCCGCGACAGCTGGAATTGGCAGAGCCATAACCCCAACGGCTTCGCCGACGCCGAGTAGATAAAACCTACATAGCGTTCTTGCCCCGGTCTCACGTTGTGAGGTCGGGGCTTTTTCATGGCATGTAACCATTCGCCGAAAACCGACCAACTTTTTAAACTCGCCTATACATGTTTAAACAACATGTTCTACAATAGGAGCATCGACTCTAAAACTCGGGACGGGCTGCTCCCCCATCTGCAGGCCGATCCCACAACAAGAAGGTTGGTGAGCGCATTCATGGAGCGTGCAAGCGGTGTCCTCATGCCTGTCTCATCTCTGCCAGGACCATACGGAATCGGCGGCTTTGGCTGGAATGCCTACGACTTTGTCGATTTTCTTGCCTCGTGCAAACAACATTACTGGCAGATTCTGCCCCTTACGACGACGAGCTATGGCGACTCGCCCTATCAGTCGTTCTCGGCCCGTGCGGGCAACCCCAATTTCATCGACTTTGCCGAGCTTATCGAGGCCGGCTATCTGGAGCAGTGCGATATCGACGGCGTGTACCTGGGCTCCGACCCCAGCAATGTCGACTATGGTGCCATCTTTGGTGGCCGTCGTCAGATTCTCGACCGCGCCGCCGAGCGCTTTGCCGCCGACAAGCCGGCCGACTTCGACGGCTTTGTCCAAACCAACGAAGACTGGCTCATCCCCTACTGCGAGTTCATGACCGTCAAGGAGGAGTGCGGTCTCAAGGCATTTTGGGAGTGGCCCGCAGAACTGCGCACCCGCGGCGAAGCATCTGCCAAGGTCTGCGCCGCCCATCCCGCGCGCATGTTCTACCATCAGATGACGCAGTATTTCTTCGACCGCCAGTGGAGCCGCCTCAAGGCATACGCCAACGAGCGCGACGTCCTGATCATCGGCGACCTGCCCATCTATGTCTCGCGCGACTCCGTCGAGATGTGGGCCACGCCCGAGCTCTTTAAGATCGACGCCGCCGGCAATCCCGTAAGTGTCGCCGGCACGCCGCCCGATCAGTTCTCCGCCACCGGCCAGTACTGGGGAAATCCCATCTACGACTGGGACGCCATGGAAGCCGACGGTTTCTCCTGGTGGGAGGGCCGCATCCGCGCCGCCCTCGACATGTACGATATCATCCGCCTGGATCACTTCCGCGGCTTTGAGGCCTATTGGGAGGTGCCGTTCTCCTCACCCGATTCGTCCTACGGTTCGTGGACGCAGGGCCCCGGCCTCAAGTTCTTTAAGACGCTCGAGGAAAAGCTCGGCACGCTGCCCATCATCGCCGAAGACCTGGGCTTCCTCACCCCCGGCGTCATCGACATGCGCGACAACTCGGGCTTCCCCGGCATGAAGATCTTGCAGTTCGCCTTTGAGGGCACCAACTCGTACTACCTGCCGCACAACTACATTGCCAACACCGTCGCCTATGTGGGCACACACGACAACGAGACGGCGCGCGGTTGGTTTGAGGGAACGGCCACCCCGCGTCAGCGCGAGCAGACGGCCCTGTACACCCACCAGCAGGCAGGCGAGCCCATGGCCGATGCACTCAACCGCACCATCGCCGCCAGCGTAAGCGATACCTGTATCTACACCATGCAAGACCTGCTCAACCTGGGCAACGAGGCGCGCATCAACACCCCCGCCACCCTGGGCGGCAACTGGACCTGGCGCATGCTCGACGGCGCCATCACCCGCGAGCTCGAGCACAAGCTTACCGACTGGACCGAGACCTACTTCCGCATTCCGTCGGAAGCCGAAATTGAGCTTCCCCAATAGGAGCCACCGCACCCGACCCCATTCCATCGTGCGGACGCGTCCGTTTTCCCCGCGCGAGGCCATTCCAATCCCTCGCGCGGGCTTCTTTTGTATTTCTGACATGTAATCAACCCATCACAGGAGGAAACATGCCCCGTATCAATCTCGCAGAACTCGCCGAGCAGTCCTTCGGAACTTCGCTCGAGCAGCTCGATGACCGTCGTATTTATAAGCTGCTGGTCAAGCTCGTGCAGGAGCACTCTGCTGCCTGTCCTCTCAACAACGGCAAGAAAAAGCTCTACTACATCTCTGCCGAGTTTTTGATCGGCAAGCTGCTCATCAACAATATGATCGACCTTGGCATCTATGACGAGGTTAAGGACCAGCTCACCGCCGCGGGCCACGACCTCAACAAGATCGAGGAGTTCGAGGTCGAGCCGTCGCTCGGCAACGGCGGCCTGGGCCGTCTGGCCGCATGCTTCTTGGATTCCATCGCCACGCTGGGCCTTACCGGCGACGGCGTGGGCCTCAACTACCATTACGGCCTGTTCCGCCAGCGCTTTGTCGACAACCAGCAGAAGGCCGTCCCCGACGAGTGGCTTGGCGAGCAAGACATCCTGATCGACGACGACCGCTCCTACACCGTCGAGTTCGGTGATTTTGCCGTTACTTCCAAGCTCGTCAACATCGATGTGCCCGGTTATGGCCAGCCCACCAAGAACCGCCTGCGCCTGTTTGACCTGGCAAGTGTCGACGACGGCCTGGTCCCCGGCAGCTCCATCGACTTCGACAAGACCGAGATCGCCAAGAACCTCACCTTGTTCCTCTATCCGGATGATTCCGACGAGCAGGGCCGCCTGCTTCGCATCTACCAGGAATACTTCATGGTGAGCAACGCCGCCCAGCTCCTGATCGACGAGGCCATCGAGCGCGGCAGCAACTTGCACGACCTGGCCGACTACGCCGTAGTCCAGATCAATGACACGCACCCCACCATGGTCATCCCCGAGCTCATTCGCTTGCTCACCACCAAGCACGACATCGAGTTTGACGAGGCCGTGACCATCGTGCGCTCCATGGTCGCCTACACTAACCACACGATTCTTGCCGAGGCGCTCGAGAAGTGGCCGCTCACCAGCCTGCAGAAGGTCTCCCCTGCCATCGCCGACATTATCGTCAAGCTCGACGAGGTCGCCAAGGCCGAGCACGACGACCCGCGTGTCGCCATCATCGACGAGTACGACACCGTCCACATGGCCCACATGGACATCCACTTTGGCTTCTCCATCAACGGCGTCGCCGCACTCCACACCAAGATCCTGGAGGACACCGAGCTTCATCCGTTCTACGAGATCTACCCCGAGAAGTTCTCCAATAAGACCAACGGCATCACCTTCCGCCGTTGGATCCATGGCGCCAACCCCGCGCTCGCCAGTCTGCTCGACGATGTGATCGGCACCGATTGGCGCAGCACCGGCGACCTGAGCAAGCTCGCCGAATTCGCCGACGACAAGGATGTTCTTGAGCGCCTGGCCGCCACCAAGGCCGAAGCCAAGACCATCATGCGCGAGTTTATGGCGCTCGAACAGGGCGTGACGATCCCCTCCAACGCCATCATCGACGTCCAGGTCAAGCGTATCCACGAGTACAAGCGCCAGCAGATGCTCGCGCTCTACATCATCTGGAAGTACCTCGACATCAAGAACGGTAACAGACCTAAGCACCCCGTCACCATCATCTTTGGCGGCAAGGCAGCGCCTGCCTACACCATCGCTCAGGACATCATCCATCTGATCCTGACGCTTTCCCAGTGGATCGCCAACGACCCCGACGTGGCTCCCTACCTGCAGGTTGTCATGATCGAGAACTACAACGTCACCGCTGCCGAGCGCGTGATTCCCGCTGCCGACATCTCCGAGCAGATCAGCCTGGCCTCCAAGGAGGCAAGCGGCACTTCCAACATGAAGTTCATGCTCAACGGCGCCCTGACCCTGTGCACGCTCGACGGCGCCAATGTGGAGATCGCCGAGCTCGTCGGGGACGAGAACATCTATACCTTTGGCGCCTCGTCCAAACAGGTCGAGCAGCTCTACGCTGACGGCACCTACAACGCCGGCGCGCTCTACCGCAAGCCCGGCATCAAGCTGCTGGTGGACTTTATCACCAACCCCGCCTTTATGGCGACCGGCAACGCCGAGCGCCTGCAGCGTCTGCACGACGACATCAAGGGCAAGGACTGGTTTATGGCCCTGCTCGACATTGAGGAATACATCCAGACCAAGGAGCGCGTGCTGGCAGACTACGAGGACCAGGACGCCTGGATGCGCAAGGCGCTGATCAACATCGCCAACGCCGGCACCTTCTCGTCCGACCGTACGATCTCCCAGTACAACGACGAGATTTGGCACCTGGACTAATTTCGTTTCCCTTACCCATCCTCTTGAAAGCGGAGTCGCGGCAACGCGGCTCCGTTTTTTTGCCCGCGTGTTGCCTGTGGCCCGCCTTGACCAAATCGTCTCAATCTGTAACACCCACTCGGCTAAAACGGTCCTACCTGTTACAGATCAAGACAAACCGATCCTTTCCCTAGGGTTTATCTCAATCTGTAACATCTAATGTCCGAAATCCGCCCTTACTGTTACAGATCGAGACAAATGGATAAGCCGGCTAAAACAATCTCGTTCTGTAACAGGTAACTGCCGAAATCAGTCCTTCGTGTTACAGATCGAGATGAAAGGACAGGCGGCTCAACTCAATCTCGTTCTGTAACATCTAAAGCCAATTCGATCCTCTACTTGTTACAGATCGAGACAAACGACCGACCAGACAACCCCGTCATAAAGAAAGGCTCCCCTCTCGCCCAGTGGACGGGAGGGGAGCCTTATATGTGACCACGGCAAAAGGATGGCAAAGCCGCAGTCGCCCAAAAGGAGGGCCTGGATGCACCGGGCCTAGATAAGGTTCTTGCCGGACACCTTATCGAAGAGATGGGTCGCGTTCTTCTCGAACTTGAACCAGATGGTGTCGCCAGCCTTGAGCGCACCCTTGGCCTCGAGGTCGACGACGGGGATGATCAGGACAAACTGGCCGTCGGGAGCGGTCACGTGGACATGCTCGGTCGAACCCATGAGCTCGGTCACCTCGACGGTGCCTTGGAGCGCACCCTCCTCGCCCTTTTCGGCAAGCAGGATCTGCTCGGGGCGCACGCCGGCCGTGATCTCCTTCACGTCGCCGCCGTCCCAGTTAAGGGCAAGCTGAGCGCAAGTCTCGGGAGCGAGCGCCACGTTCATGTCCTCGGTCTTGACGGTAAAGCCGTCACCCGAGCGAACCAGCTGGGCATCGAAGAAGTTCATCTGCGGCACGCCGATAAAGCCGGCGACGAAGATGTTCGCGGGATGGTTGAAGACCTCCTGCGGCGTGGCGATCTGCTGGACAACACCGTCCTTCATGACCACGATACGATCGCCGAGGGTCATGGCCTCGGTCTGGTCGTGGGTGACGTAGATGAACGTGCCCTTAATCTCGTGACGCAGCTTGATGAGCTCGGCACGCATCTGGTTACGGAGCTTGGCGTCCAGGTTGGACAGCGGCTCGTCCATCAGGAAGACCTTGGGGTCACGCACGATGGCGCGGCCGATGGCGACGCGCTGACGCTGACCGCCCGAGAGCGCCTTGGGCTTACGGTCGAGGTACTCGGTAATACCCAGGATCTCGGCAGCGGAGCGAACCTTGCGGTCGATCTCGTCCTTGGGGACCTTCTTGAGCTCAAGCGTAAACGCCATGTTCTCGTACACCGTCATATTGGGGTACAGAGCATAGCTCTGGAACACCATGGCAATGTCGCGGTCCTTGGGCGCCACGTCGTTGACGCGCTTGCCGTCGATGAGCACGTCGCCCGAAGTGATGTCCTCCAGGCCAGCGACCATGCGCATCGTCGTGGACTTGCCGCAGCCAGACGGGCCAACGAGAACGACAAACTCCTGGTCATGCACGGTGAGATTAAAGTCCTCTACCGCGAGCACGCCGTCCTCGGTAACCTTGAGGTTGTGCTTCTTCTCCTCGGTCTTCTTCTTTTTGCCAAAGAAGCCCTTCTTTTTGGACTCGTTGTTGGGATACACCTTCTGAACATGTTTGAGAACGATCTCGGCCATGTCTTTACCTTTCGATATGCGGCGCCGCGCTGAGGGGCGCCGCAGAAACTTGCAAAACAGTTACGGCATCAGCCCTTGACGGCACCTGCCACCACGCCGTCGATGATGTACTTCTGGCAGAGGATGTACATGATGACGATGGGGATAACGACCATCATGATGCAGGCCATCATGGGACCGAGCTCGACGTGGCCGTAGCCGCCGCGGAAGTACTGGATCAAGATAGGAATGGTCCTGTACTTGGTGGAGTCGAGGGTAAGGTAGGGCAGCAGATAGTCGTTCCAGACCCACATGGTCTCGAGAATGCCGACCGAAAGATAGGTGGGCTTCATGATGGGAAGGACGATCTTAAAGAACACCTGAACCGGGTTGCAGCCGTCGATCATGGCCGCCTCTTCGATCTCGAGCGGAATGTTCTTTACAAAGCCGGCGAACATAAAGACCGCCAGGCCCGCGCCAAAGCCAAGATAGATAAAGCAGATGTTGAACGGCGTGTTAAAGCCGATGCGGTCCGCCAAATTGGACAGCGTGAACATGAGCATTTGGAAGGGCACGACCATCGAGAAGACGAACAGGTAATAGAAGAAGTTCGAGATCTTG
>CAJLVJ010000054.1 GCA_905210085.1 uncultured Collinsella sp.
TGCCGTCCTCGTTCATGCGCATGTAGAACGCCTTGATCTCGGCCGGGTAGTCGGTTACAAAGGTCGGGCGCTTAAAGTGCTCCTCGGTCAGGAAACGCTCGTGCTCGGTTTGCAGGTCGATGCCCCAGCTGACGGGGTAGTCGAACTTGTGACCGGCGGCGACGGCCTGCTCCAGGATCTCGACGGCCTCGGTATAGGTGACGCGGGCAAAGTCGGAGTTGGCGACATGGTCCAGGCGCTCAAGCAGACCCTTGTCAACAAACTTGTTGAGCATATTGAGCTCGTCGGGGCAGGTGGCCATGACGTCCTTAAGGACGTACTTGAGCATGGCCTCGGCGTTATCCATGTAGTCGTTCAGATCGGCGAAGGCCATTTCGGGCTCAATCATCCAAAACTCGGCGGCGTGGCGCGTGGTGTTGGAGTTTTCGGCGCGGAAGGTGGGGCCAAAGGTGTACACGTCGCCAAAGGCCATGGCAAAGTTCTCGGCATTGAGCTGGCCGGACACGGTGAGGCTCGCATGCTTGCCAAAGAAGTCCTGGCTCCAGTCGACCTCGCCGGACTCGGTGAGGGGCGGGTTTTTGGGGTCGAGCGTGGTCACGCGGAACATCTCGCCGGCGCCCTCGCAGTCACTCGTGGTGATGATGGGGGTGTTGACGTAGACAAAGCCCTGCTCCTGGAAGAAGCGGTGGATGGCGGCAGCCGCGACAGAGCGGATACGGAACACGGCGCGGAACAGGTTGGTGCGCGGACGCAGGTGCTGCTGGGTGCGCAGGAACTCGACGGTTGCGCGCTTCTTCTGCAGCGGGTAATCCGGGGCGCTGACGCCCTCGACCTCGATGGAGGTGGCAGAAAGCTCGAAGGGCTGGGGCGCATCGGGGGTCAGCTTGACGGTGCCGGTGCAGATGAGTGCGGCTGAGACGTTTTGGTGGGCGATCTCGTCGTAGTTGTCGAGCGCCTCGCGGTTCATGACGACCTGCAGGTCACGGAAGCAGCTGCCGTCGTTGAGCGTAACGAAGCCAAAGTTCTTCATGTCGCGGACGGACTTGGCCCAGCCGGCAACGGTGACGGTCTGGCCACCGAGTGACTCGGCATCGGCATAGAGCTGCGCGATTTTGGTGCGGTTCACGTATCCTCCCATAACGGTTGTACGGATTATTTCCAAACAGTTAACCATTCTAACCCGCGAGTGGGGGCGTAGCAAAACGTCAGGTGTGATGTATGGGCGTGGCGTGGGCACCGCGCAAGCGCCGATTTTGCGTTGCCTAGTGCCCGCAGATGGCTTGGCGTATGAGGGCAGCGTAGGTGTCGATTCCCGCCTGGGTGAGGTGTGTGCCGTCGTCGACGAGGTATTCGCTGTGGCCCTCTGAGGCACCGTTCCAGTCGATGACGCCGGCATTGTCGTTTTGGGCGCAGACGTCACGGATCATCTGGTTATTGCGGTCCTGTAGCTCGAGCGGTACGCGCACGGTCACAAAGTAGATGGGCTTGCCGCCCACGGCATTAATCACGTCCTGCACCTGCTGGGGGTCGCGGATGAGGCCGTTGGTGCCAAGCGCGCAGATGACCACGCTCGGATCGTAGTTGGCACTGTCCTGTGCATAGACATCCTGGAAGGTGTAGAACTGGCGGCTCACCACGCCGTCGATGTAGGCGTTGGGAAGCGCTGCTTGAATGCCAGATTGGGCACCTGCGGTGACCGAGTCGCCGATCATGAGTACGCGAGCGTCGCAGGTTCCGGTTGCCTCGTCGTAGGTAAAGCTCTTCCAGTCAAGATTCTTGGGGACCTTTTCGGCGATAGGCCCTTCTTTGGGTTTTTGTTTGGTGGCGTCATCGGATGCGGTGTCGTTGGGCTGGGAATCTTTACCGGATGCGGGCTCGGCGCCCTTGTCGTTGGCTCCGTTGTCCTGGGCGGAGGTCGCGTTCTGGGTAAGCTCGGGACGGAGCTGCTCGGCGCGGGCGGTGGCGATGCCTGCCCAGTCAAGCGGCGCGAAGGCAAGTGTGGCGACGCATGCGGCGCCAAGCGCGGGGAGCACCATGGCGGGCGCGAGGACGTGCTTTCTTGCCGTGCTGTCCTGTTGGGCCGGCTTGTGGGACCAAGGGCGTTCGACGAGGCGATAGAAAACCTCGGCTACCGCAAGGATCAGTACAAGCTGTAATACCTGCTCCCACCAGGCGATGCGGGTAGTGCGGGTTGCGGGGTTCATAAGAAGCAGTAGGGGATAGTGCACCAGATAAACCGAGAACGAGCGCTGACCCAGCCAGACGAGCGGTTTGGCCGACAGCAGGCGGCGCACGATGCACTCCGTATTCTGCACGCAGATGATGAGGAGTCCGGTGACGAGGGCAAACAGCAAAAAGCCGCCGCGGTAGAGCCAGGCGCTCTCTCCGGTCAGCATGAGTGCGCCGGCTATAACGGCAACGAGCCACGCGATAGAAATCGCGTTGACCTTTGAGATGCCCTTGTTGGCGCCGGGGATATGGATGTCACCGCTCAGCATCTCGCGCAGACGCGGCGCGGCGATGGCGGCTAAGGCTCCGCATAGAAGCTCGGCGGCACGGGCGTCGGTTCCGTAGTAGACGCGCGATGTGTCGGCGGTGGGATTAAACATGAGGACCATGGCTGCCGTCGATGCAAGCGCGAATGCGATCGTGATGCCGATGGCGGTGTTGCGCGACCTGGTTTTGCTGCACAGCGCCATAAGGATGACCGGCCATACCAGATAGAACTGCATAGTGACAGCGCAGAACCACAGGTGCGTGAGCGGCGAGGGGAGCCTCGCGGCGGCGAAATACGAGACGTTGCGGAAGATGTAGAACCAGTTGCTCAAAAAGAGTGCCGATGGCAGGGCGTCCTGCTGCACCTTAGGGAGTAGGCTCGGGGCTGCGATGTAGGTGGCGACGGCGGTAAGCGCGATGGTCACGACGATCGGCGGCATCATGCGCGCAATGCGGCGGCAGATATAGCGCGGGTACGAGAATCTGTCGCGTGCCGTGGCCCGCATAATGCTTTTGGTGGCGAGATAGCCACTCAGCGTAAAGAAGAGTGTAACGCCCAAAAAACCGCCGGTCAGGCGGCTGGGGCGAAGGTGATATAGGACGACGCCGGCGATGGCGAGGGCGCGGAGCCCGTCGAGCGCGACGATGCGTTGGTTGCGTTGAGGCGCGGCATGTACGGCGCCCGTGGGTGTGTTTTGCATCGATCTTCCTCCAATGTCGACCTAGCAGTCTAGCGCTCTGTGCGGACAAAGGAAGGGGGTTCGTGCGGTTGAACAACATGCCGCGGGGCGATGCCTCGCTACGCAAAAGCCGCACCTGCGTTGATGCTCAGCTGTCTATATAGAAACGTTTCAGAACCTCTACATAGGCAAAAACAACAACACAGATGCGGCAAAGATGCACGGGTGGTTGAGCCTTTATGCGATGATGCTCAGCTACTTGGTCTTGGCAACCAGCAGCGGATCGCCAAGCTTGACGAGCGGATTGCCGCCGATAAGCGTGCCGGACTCGCCGACGTGGTCGATGCTCTTGAGGCGGTCGAGCTCAGAGACGATGACGGTCACGATGTCCTCGTGGCCAGCGGCCTTGATAGCGTCGCGGTCGAAGCTGATGAGCGGCTGGCCGGCCTTGACCGTGTCACCCATCTCGACAAAGCGGGCAAAACCCTTGCCGTTCATTTCCACGGTGCCCAGGCCGACATGGATGAACACGCGCAGGCCGTCCTCGGTGATCATGCCGATGGAGTGGTTAGTGACGGTGGTGGCGCCGATACGGCCGTTGGCGGGGGCGTAGATGGTGCCGGTAATGGGCTCGATGCCGTAACCCTGGCCGAGCATGCCCGAGGCGATGGTCTCGTCGGGAACCTCACTCAGATTGACGAGCACGCCGTTGACGGGAGCGTAGATGACGCCTTCGCGGGTGGCGAAGCTTGCTGCGGGCGGAACGGACGCCTCGCCCGACGAAGTGAACGTGGACTTGAGCGAATCGAGCAGACCCATAGATGCCTCCAACGTATCAGGCGCGCATGTTGCACGCGTGTGGTTTGCCGGAAACGTTTCGTACGTGTTTCCCAGCACGGTCAGCGCTCCTATTTTACGCTGCCTAACGATACCTCTGAACAGCGATTTTGTGATATATCAGTTGAAGGCCAACTTATTGCGGGGGTGTTTCTGCGCCGTGAGCTCAAGTGGGGTACGCTAAGGTGCGAAAAAACGAGTGCGCACGAATCGCACGGAGGGAGCACCTATGATTATTGAGAACCATGCGCTGTGGGGCGAGGAGCCAACCGAGGATTATCCGGCGACGTTTACGTATCTGGGTGCCGAGCCGCTGCCCGACAAGCCCAATGGCCGCCGCCCCGCGGTGATCATCTGCGGCGGAGGCGGGTTTACGTATATCGCTCCGCACGAGCAGGACCCGGTGGCGTTTGCATTTTTGGACCGCGGCTACCAGGCCTTTGTGCTCAACTATGTGACGAGCGCCACGGGCGACGTGAGCTTTCCGCACCCGCAGGCGGACCTTGCCAAAATGGTCGCTACCGTGCGCGCCAACGCCGACGAGTGGCATGTCGATCCCAAGCGCGTGTGCATCGTGGGTTTCTCGGCGGGCGGCATGATCTGCGCCTCGTTGGCAACGCAGTGGAAGACCGGTCCCTTCGCGGGCCTTGCCGGGGCTCGTCCGGAGGATATTCGTCCCGACGCCGTGGTGCTGGGCTATCCGTTGCTCGACCTTGCCTATGTGCGCGATATGCAGACGCGCGACCCGCGCATTGACCTGCGCGTGCCCAAGACGGGTGGCAAGACAGGACGCGATTTGCTCAACGACTATCTGTCGATGGTGACGGGCGGCGAGGCGACCGATGAGCACCTGACCGACATTTGCCCTACCACGCACGTTTCGCGCCAGATGCCCCCGACCTTTGTGTGGGGCGTTTCGGACGACAAGACGGCGCCGATCGCGCAGGTCTACCCGTTTGCGCAGCGCATGGCCGAGGAGGGTGTTGCATGCGAGATGCACGTCTTTGACCAGGGTGGCCACGGCCTTTCGCTCGGCAACGCCAATACCGCGGTCGACAACGAGGACAAGCAGGTTTCCGTCCGTCCCTGGATTCGCCTGGCCTTCCGCTTCCTGGAGCGCCATCTGTAAGAGGACGGACATCCCCTCAATAACTTGCGGTGAAATAGCTCCTATTTAAGGCCTCAACCAGCCCAAGCAGGAACTATTCCACCGCAATTTTGGTTTTGATGCCCCGCCCGGAAAGTGCGTCCCGGTTTGGGCGCGGATTCCGGGATGCATCTTCCGCAAGAGGCTTGTTTGGGAACCCCCCCCGAGAGGCCTCATCGGGAAACGGTATCCCGGAATCCGCCCGGATGGTGGGATGCGCTTTCCAAATGATCCCTCGGGGACGGAGGAAAACTGATCATTTTGGGCGGCGGTGCCAAGAATTGGTCCGCTACCGCCCGCTGCTTTCCTACCAAACGGTGAACTGGGCGTTTTCTGTGTTCCAATGGACATCGCGAACGTAGTCGCGCACACCCGTCGCATCTCGTGCTTCGAACAACTCAAGAATTTGGGCATGTTCGCTGTTGGCTTTATTGAGCAGTTTGCACGCCGTCTCTTGGTCGACAGTCTCGTAATCGCGCTTGATAAAGCAGCGCTCGAGTTGCGAGATCATGTCGCGCAGACGGTCGTTGCCGCAGCGGTTGAAGTACGTAAGGTGAAAGTCTCGCTGAATATCGTCGTACTTTCGGATAAGACCGCCTTGGATCGCAAGGTCCATGGAGCCGACGAGAAATTTAAGCTGCGTAATGTCATCGTCGGTTAGGTTCGGGCAGGCGAGGTACGCCGCCTGCCCGTCCAGCGGCCCCATGATCTCGAAGACTTCAACGGCGTTTTGCTGATCGAACCCGCGGACACGGAATCCGCGGCGGGGGAGGTTGTCCAGATAGCCATCGCTTGCCAGCTGGATGAGCGCTTCGCGAACCGGCGTGCGCGACACGCCCATGGCATCGCAGATCGCTTGCTCGCTCAAACGGTCGCCGGCGGACAACTCGCCGGCGTCAATGCGGCTCGAAATGTAGTCGTATACGTGGTCCTTCAGGGGCCTTCTGAGTGTTTCCATGAACGTATATCCTTTAACTGTATACTTTTAAAACTAAATACATTTCACTTGAATAGCTCAGTTGAATTATAGAACGACCAGTTAAATCATGCTACTTCGTGCCGAAACGTGAGAGTACGCTCACCGAGAAATATCTACCGTTCATGATTGTATACAATATACAAAACAGGAAAACCGCCCTATGATTAAGCCATCGAAAGGAGGGCGGACACAAGGAAGTTCGCCCTCGGCTAGGAGATCCAAGGAGGATCATCATGACCAAGTTCAGCCACGTTATCATCCGTCGTCCCGGCAAGTCCCTGAGCAATGGCATCACGAGCGCACCCGAGCTTGGCCAGCCTATCTACGAGCGCGCCATTGAGGAGCACTACGATTATGAGCATGCGCTCGAGCAGTGTGGCGTGGACGTGTCGGTGCTGCCTGCCCTCGAGCAGTATCCCGACAGCTGCTTCGTCGAGGATCCGGCCGTCATCACTCGCTGCGGAGCCATTATTACCAACCCCGGTGCCGACAGCCGCAACGGCGAGAAGGACGAGATCGAGCCGGTCGTCCGTCGCTTCTTTGACGACGAGCATGTCAAGCACATTGTTTCTCCCGGCACGCTCGACGGCGGCGACGTCATGATGGTCGGCGATCATTTCTATGTCGGTCGCTCCGCTCGCACCAATGAAGAGGGCATTCGCCAGTTCTGCGAGATTCTCGAGGGCTGGGGCCTCGAGGGTTCCGAGGTTCCGCTGGAGGAGGTCCTGCACCTCAAGACGGGCGTCAACTACATCGAGGACAACAACATGCTCGTCTCCGGCGAGTTCATCGATAAGCCCGACTTTGCCCAGTACAACAAGATTGTCGTGCCCGAGGACGAGGCCTATGGCGCTAACTGCATCTGGGTCAACGGTACGGTCATCGTTGCCGAGGGCTATCCGACCGTGCTCAAGGCCGTGCAGGATCTGGGCTACAAGACGCTCGTCGTCGATACCTCCGAGTATCGCAAGGTCGACGGTGGCCTTTCTTGCCTGTCACTGCGCTTCTAACGCGATAGCTGTAACAGTCTGATGATCGCTTGACCGATGGCCCGGCACCCGATTCGGGACGTCCGGGCCATCTTTCGTTCGATCACATGATGAAGGGGGTGCACACACAATGGCCTCTAAAGCTCAAAACGATGAGATTATCGACCCTAATGGCCTCGATCTCTTTCGTCTGACCATGATGGTCATTACCGCCAGTATTTGTGGCGGTATCTTTTCTCTCGCCGGCGATATGGTAGCGGGCGGAGCCAATACCGGTGCGGTTATCGTCTCGTGGGGAATTTGTTTTATAGGCGTCTTTGCGTTGATGATGGTGTTCAACGGTCTATCTCAGGCTCGTCCCGACTTAACCGGCGGCATCTATGCATACGCTGCGGCGGGCTTTGGTGATTACATTGGTTTCAACTCCGCCTGGGGCTACTGGATCAGCGCATGCCTTTCCAACGTGAGCTTTGCTCTCTTGCTGTTTAGCGCACTGGGCTATTTCTTTCCCGCGTTTGGTGCAGGCAACAATCTGCTTTCCATCATCTGCGCCAGCGTATTTCTATGGTTCCTTACCGCTCTTGTACTTCGTGGCGTCAAGGAGGCCGCGGGCATTAACACGATCGTCACCTTGGCGAAGCTGGTGCCGCTGGGACTCTTTGTGCTGAGCATTGTGCTCCTGGGTAAGTTCAACGTCGATATCTTTATGGACAACTTCTGGGGAGAGCCGGCGGGTCCTGGCTTTGGCGAGCAGGTTGTCTCGACCATGATTGCCCTTGTTTGGGTCTTCACGGGCATCGAGGGTGCCGTCGTCATCTCGGGCCGTGCAAAGTATGTGCGCGACGTAGGTCGCTCGACGGCGCTTGGATTTGCGACTGTGTTCACGCTGTATCTGATCATCTCGATGCTGTCGCTTGGCATTATGCCGCGCGAGGAGATGGCGCAGCTCGCAACGCCCTCCATGGCGGGAATTCTCGAGCGCGCAATCGGTCCTGTTGGCGCTGCCATCGTAAACCTTGGCGTTATTCTCTCGCTGGTCGGCGCGATGCTGGGCTACGTCATCATTGCATCCGAGACGCCGTTCGAGGCGGCGCGCCAGGGTTCCTTCCCGCTGACGTTTGCCAAGACGAACAAGCATGATGCCCCGGTGGTAACGATTCTCGTGAGCTCCGGTATCACGCAGCTCTTCTTGATTGTGTCGTATGTGGCGGCGAGCACCTACCAGTTCTTCTACAGCTGCGCGGTCAACACGATTCTGGTTCCGTATGTCTGCTCGGCTGCATACTACATGGTGATCGGCTGGAAGAACGAGCATTTGGACGGGCCGCATGCGCCAAGCGTTAGCAAAGCACGCTTCTTCGGAACGCTCGGCTTTATCTACACGTTGTTCTTGGTGTGGTCGACTGGTCTTCAGGGCGTTATGATCACGACGATTCTTTTTGCTCCGGCCATTCCCGTCTATATGCTGGGTGAGCGAGGCCGCGGTAAGCCGGTGCTTCCGCATCTGCACGACAAGCTGATCGCAGCGGCGGTCATTGTCGTGGCAATTATTTCGCTGTATCTGCACTTTGCCGGCATTGCGCCGATTGTCTAGGACTGCGGCAAGCTTCATCGCTTGGTAAGCCGACTGAGGCGTCGCGTGCCGGTGCCATTCGGTAATCCATAACTGACGTGGGCCTCTGTAACGTACCTTTGTGAGCGCCCACTAAACCCGCGCAGGTGACTACGGTTGCCTGCGCGGGTTTTGCAGTTGCGGTGAAATGTTGCCGGCAGCTGGGGACGTTCCTATTGCCGGCACTCTGGGACACTCCTTGGATGTTCCGCATACAACGGAGGAAAGCGGATGATTTTGACGAGGGGCGGGCGGCTGATTCGGTCCTCGGGGAAATACGTCCCAGTCTGAGTGCCTATTCCGGGACGCAGTTTCCGCTAGAGACCTCAGTCGGAAAGCCCATCCCGTTTTAGCGTTTCGGAGTGGGATGCAGGGGACCCCATCGGGAAACTGCATCCCGGAATTCGCCTGAATAGTGGGGTGCGGTTTCCGAAAGGGTGCCGTCTGGGATACCGTGTCCCGGAATCCCCTCCCGCGCCTGGTTGTTCCGCATCGCATCTATTGGGCAAAGCGATCTGTCCCCATTGCACCGATCTGTCGATTGAACATCGTTGCGTGTTCGCGCTATCATGCATGGTTACATTTGGTTAGCCATGGCAAACGGTTAGCCATGGTGAACATAAATGCAACGCCCTATGGGCGCCGGGGGAGGAACGCGGACGTGAGACTCGATACACTCGAGATTGGAAAGGACGCCGTTGTCGCATCGGTGGCATCGGACGACCAGGCACTCCGACAGCATATTTTGGACATGGGCCTAACGCCGGGCACCGAAGTCACCATGATGAAGTACGCCCCCATGGGCGACCCGCTCGAGATTCGCCTACGCGGCTACGAGTTGACGCTGCGCAAGGACGATGCTGCTCGCATCGAGCTCGTAGATGTCCACGACACCGATACGGGTCCGCGCGCTAACGCCGCAATCGGCACGACGGAGCACCCGGCACTCGGCGAGGGGACGTATTCGCCCCGTGCGGCAAAAACGGCCGTGCCCGAGGGCGCACCGCTGCATTTTGCCCTCGCCGGCAACCAAAACTGCGGTAAAACCACGCTGTTCAACCAGCTTACGGGCTCCAACCAGCATGTCGGTAACTTTCCCGGCGTGACGGTCGACCGCAAGGACGGCACCATCCGTAACCACCCCGAGGCGAGCGTCACTGATCTGCCTGGTATCTATTCGCTGTCGCCGTACACGGGCGAAGAGATCGTCAGCCGACAATTCATCCTTGACGAAAACCCCGACGCCATCATCGACATCATCGACGCCACCAACATCGAGCGCAATCTGTACCTGACGCTGCAGCTTATGGAGCTCGATCGTCCCATGGTCATCGCGCTCAACATGATGGACGAGGTGACGGCCAACGGTGGCGCCGTGGACGTCAACCTGCTCGAGAGCCTGTTGGGCGTGCCTGTTGTCCCCATTAGCGCTGCCCGCAACGAGGGTATCGGTGAGCTGGTGGATCATGCCTTGCACGTCGCGCGGTTCCGCGAGCGTCCCGGCCGCTTGGACTTTTGCGCGCCCGACGGTCCGGACGGCGGCGCGCTGCACCGCTGCATTCACGGCATCGCCAACCTTATCGAAGACCATGCCGCGACGGCGCACATTCCCGTGCGTTTTGCGGCGACCAAGCTGGTTGAGGGCGACGAGCTGGTGACCGAGGCGCTTCATCTGGATCGAAACGAGCTCGACGCCATCGAGCACATCATTACCCAGATGGAGGGCGAGGCCGGCACCGACCGCCTGTCCGCGCTGGCCGATATGCGCTTTAGCTTTATCGGCGACGTGTGCGGGCGCTGTGTCGTTAAGCCGCATGAGAGCCGCGAGCACGCGCGCTCCGTCAAGATCGACCGCATCCTGACAGGTCGCTACACGGCCATTCCGGCGTTCCTGCTGATTATGGGCCTCGTTTTTTGGCTGACGTTTGGCGTGATCGGCGCGGCGTTGCAGGGGCTCATGGAGGACGGCATCGCTGCCATCATCGCCTCGGCCGATGCGGGCCTCAAGGCGTTCGGCACCAACGACGTAGTGCGCTCGCTGGCTGTCGACGGCGTGCTTACGGGCGTGGGCAGTGTGTTGACCTTCCTGCCGATTATCGTTGTGCTCTTTTTGTTCCTCTCCATTCTGGAGGACTCGGGCTACATGGCGCGCGTCGCCTTTGTCATGGATAAGGTATTGCGTCGCTTTGGCCTGTCGGGCCGCAGCTTTGTGCCCATGCTCGTCGGTTTTGGCTGCACCGTGCCGGCTATCATGTCGACCCGTA
>CAJLVJ010000055.1 GCA_905210085.1 uncultured Collinsella sp.
GCGCATAAAGAAAGCCTCCCATTTCTCATGTCCAAGAAATGGGAGGCAGTTCATGGCATCGTGGCGGGCCTGATTCAGGATCTCTCGTGCGCGCTCGCCGGCGACGTCGACCTTAAGGTGCGTGCCAGAATCGATATCAATCGCGGCCTCGTCTCCTGTGCCTTCGCGGCCCTCGGATTCGGCATCAGTGAGGTATGCCGAGAGCACCTCGAGCATCTGCTGCTCGGTGGGACGATCGCACTGCTCGACTGAGAGACCCTTCATGATGATTTGGACGAGCGCTTCATCGCCCTCGCAGCGCGGCTCGAGCGGCGCCGGCTTGGTCTTGGTCTTTACGAGATAGAACGAGCCGGTTGCAGTGGCGTCCGTCGACTCAAAGTCAAACGGTTTGCGACCGCTGTAGAGCTGGTACAGAATGCTCGAAAGCGCGTACACATCGATTGCCGGCGAACGGCGAAGGGCCGCGATGCCTTCGATATCCTGCGTGAGCATCTCGGGCGCGGCGTATGCGGGCGTGGCAAAGCGCCAGATGTCGGCGCGCCGGGTGATCGTGTCGTCGCCGAGGGCCATGGTCGCGGAGCCCATGTCGATGAGGCAGGGGTCAAAGGAGCAATCGGCAATCTGCTGCTCGAGCGTTCGGCTGGTGGTGCGGAACATGATATTGGCAGGCGACAGGTCGCGATGAATGACCGGATTCACGAGGCCTTGGGTCATCAAGAGTGCGCGAAGCACGGCGTTTCCGACGGCGGCGACCATCTGGGTGGTCAGCCCGCCCGAGGCATCGTGCGGAAGCAAGGGCAGCGCCTGCTTGAGCGAGGTTCCCTCGACCCACTCCATGAGGATGAGCGGGTCATCCTCGCGCGATCCGTAGCCATAGACGCGCGGAAATCCGCGCAGGTGCGAGACGGTACACAGATGACGGTACTCCTCGAACAGCGCGGCGGTGTTGGCCAGATGCGCGGCCGATTGCTCGGCGGAGCGGTCGGGGGCTTGGCCGGAAAGGATGGCGTTGTCCTTGAGTAGCTTGACGGCAAAGACCTCGCCGCTCGTGTTGGTCGCGCGCAGCACGTGCCCGATGTTGCCGTTGTCGCGGTGGGTCGTCTGGAGAATAAGCGTCATAAACCGACGCTTGGCGTCGTCCTCGGCGCTGGGGTCGACCGCCACGGCGGTGTCGAACGTGTCAAGACGGATGAGTTTGTCGCCATAGGCGCTATCGGTAGTATCCATGGCGTTCCTTTGTCTGGCATGGGTTGCCGCACGTATACGTGAGCAGTGCGGATATCGGTAAAGTACCATGATAGCCGCACTGCCCACGTATACCGCTGTGCATTGTCGTTTACGACGCAGAAGGTAGAAGACGAAAGACGGACGGCGACCGTCTTTCGATCGCCGTCCGCGCTAGTCCACAATGACAAGGAATGTCGTATAGAGACCCAAATGAAGTCTGTCGCTGTTGGCGATTTCCACGGGGGGATAGATCTTGCCGGGCTCGCGTTGGTCGCGCGGCGGCTCAATCACAATATCGCCGTCGCGCGCGCCCGATTCGAGCACCGTGCCGTTGGTCGATCCAAGGCCCTGGGCGTACCAGTGCTCACCCTCAAGCCAAATGCGAAGATGCTCGCGCGATGCGTCGGCGCCCACATCGGTGATGCTGGGCGAGGTTTTGGGCAAAGAACCAATTACGGTGCCGCGCGGATCGCGTGTGAGGGGATGGATTTGCATGTCGGCGCAGTTGTCGGCATGGGTTCTGAGCAGACCGAGGTTGGGGGCGACGGTGCGCGGCTGCTCCAGGCTGCTCATAAAGCCACGTCCGACGGTAGTTTCGGTGGTGCCAAAGTGCTCGCCCGTCTTGCTGTCGCAAAAGCGCTCGACGGTGGCCACGCCCTGAACGGGATCGGCGAGCGCCCCCGTTGCCACAAAGAGCATAAGGTAAAGCGTGCTTTTCTCGCGCACGGCATTGCCGTCAAAGTTGTCGATGCGATTGAGGGCATTTGCATATAGGCGGCTGTCCAGCTTGTAGCTGGCAAGAGCCGACATCATTTCGTTGGCGGCCGGACCGCGATAGTGCTCGGCGATTGCCCGATAGGCGGACTCGCCGCCGCCGAGCTTGCTGCAGATTGCCGAGGAAAGGTTGAGCGTGGTGACGGTAAAGTCGCCGTAGATGGAGGGCGCGCACTGGTCAGGCTTGCGATGGACGATGTAACGGGTGAGATACGAGCGGTTGGAAGAGCATTTCTCGAGCAGGGTACTGCCGAGATAAGAGTTTCCATTGATGAGCATTCGGGCGATCTCGAGATGTTTAAGACCGCCGAACGAGCGAATATCGTTATAGAGGACCGAGCAAGGCGTCTCTGCTGCCACGGATACCTCCTTTGATTGCTTCCTAGCCAATTTGGCGATAGGAATTAATGGCCCCCGGTGGGCAACGTATTAAATGGCTGCGCAATATATAGCGTAACCAAAGCAACATTATAGGCCACATGTTCGAAATTGCAGGAAGAGCGAGAGATTTGGTTTGGACTGGACGGAAGTCCCCCTCTGTTTTGATCTATAACAATTAGGGCCGATTTTACTCGGTAACTGTTACAGATTGAGACAATCAGCCGGGCCCACCTCGTCCGCCTCGTCATCTGTGGTTTACGTGGGGGCATGCGAAGCACGGGTATACTAACCAGCGGCGAATCTGCTCCATCGCTTAGAGCTGCTGCGTCTGGACGGCGCGTGATAGGGCTGCCAAAGCGATCGCCAGCGTGCTGAGCAACGTCCTCTCTGTGCGCACCCGTTTTTGTATGTATTAGCGCACTACCAAGCACGCCCGCGCGGCCGCATGCCGTGCCCATAGCGCGTGCAGATAAGGAACAACAACATATGCGTAATTCTGTATCTGACGTCACGGACGCCGAGATCCTGGACGAGGCCCGCGAGGCTATGACCCAGGCTGCCTTCGATGCCGCCGATGAGGCCAATGCTGCCCAGGCCGTCGAGTCCGCTACCGAGAGCCTGCCCGCCTTTGACGAGCTGGGGCTTTCCGACGAGATGCTCCGTGCTATCGAGAACCTGGGCTACACGGCGCCCACGCCCGTTCAGGCCGGCTCCATCCCCGTGGTGCTCGAGGGCCGTGACCTGCTTGCCGCCGCCCAGACCGGTACCGGCAAGACAGCCGCCTTTTTGCTGCCGACCATGAACAATCTGGAGCACATCGCTCCTCCCAAACCCGTGCGCGAGCGCGGCGGCCGCAACCGTCGTCGCGGTGCTAAAAAGCCCGAGGGCAACGGTCGAGGCCCCGTGATGCTCGTCATCACCCCTACGCGCGAGCTTGCCCAGCAAATCGACGAGGTCGCAAGCAAAATCGCCGACGTCACCGGCCATGTTGCCGTGACCGTCGTGGGCGGCGTGAGCTACAAGCCGCAGACCGCGGCACTTAAGTACGGCTGCGACATCCTGGTCGCAACGCCGGGCCGTCTGGTCGATCTGATCGAGCAGGGCGCCTGCCACCTGGACGAGGTTAAGGTCCTGGTGCTCGACGAGGCCGACCGTATGCTCGACATGGGCTTTTTGCCCGCCGTCCGGCGCATTGTGCGCGAGACGCCGGCCGAGCGCCAGACGCTGCTGTTCTCGGCGACCCTCGACGAGGAGGCCGTGGGCGAGATCACCGACCTGGTGAGCGACCCGGCTCGCGTGGAGATCGCACCTGCCACGTCGACCGCCGACACCGTCGATCAGTTTGTGTTCCCGGTGTCCATCGAGGCCAAAAACAACCTGCTGCCCGAGTTCCTCAAGAAGGAGGGCCCGGAGCGCACTATCGTCTTTATGCGCACCAAGCACCGCGCCGACAGCTGCTGCCGTCGTCTGGAACGTAAGGGCATCAAGGCCGCCGCGATTCATGGCAACCGCAGCCAGGCCCAGCGCGAGCGTGCCCTTTCGGCCTTCCGCGACGGTACCGTCGACGTGCTGGTGGCAACCGACGTGCTCGCCCGCGGCATCGACATCAGCGACGTGCGCTACGTCGTGAACTTTGACGTGCCGGCCGAGCCGACCGACTACATCCACCGTATTGGCCGTACGGGCCGCGCTGGCGAGCTGGGCTGGGCCATCACGTTTGTGACCGAGCAGGACGTCGACGAGTTCTACGAGATCGAGAAGCTCATGGACAAGACGGCCGATATTTACGAAGCCGGCGACCTGCACGTGGGTCCCAACCCGCCCGCCGTTGACCCCGAGCGCGATCCTGCCGCCTTTAAGGTGAAGAAGAAGACTAAGCGCGGCAAGTCCAAGAGCAAGAAGAAGCTTGAGCAGGCGCGTCGCGACGGCAAGCGCAACGGCGATGACTACGGCGATGTGGCCGGTCGTTCCAACCGCGGTCGCGACGAGCGTCGCGGCGACGGCGAGCGTCCGAGCCGTCCCAAGCGCGGCGGCAAGACCCGCGTGCGCGAGGGCGTTCAGGCTCGCGTGGACGAGGCTGTTGAGAGCGTGGCCCGCGAGGTGGCTGCCGAGGAGCGCGGCGGTGCTGTCGAGCAGGCCCCGCGTGGCAACCGTGCCGAGCGTCGTGCCAAGCAGTTCCAGGGCGAGGCGCATCGCCGCCGCCGCGAGGACGAGGATCGCGGTGGCCGTCGTCGTGTCGAGCGCGAGGACGAGGGCCACGGTTCGCGCGGTGGCAAGCGCGGTGCGGGCGACCGCCGTCGTTCCGGTCGCGACGGCGAGCGCGGCGGGCGCGATGAGCGCCGTGGCGGCGAGGGCCGTGGTGAGCGCGGTGCCCGCGGTGGCGAGTCCCGTGGCGGCAAGCGCTTTGAAGAGCGCGGTAGCCGCGGCGGCGAGCGTCGCGAGGGTGCTCGCGGCAATGGCGGCCGCGGCGGCGCCGCTCGTTCTAACGAGTCGCGCGATCGTCGTGACCCGCGTGCCAGCCGCGATCGTCGCGATGACTGGCGCAACTACGACGATACCCGCGAGGAGCGTCGCGGCGGCTATCGTGGTGGGCGTGGCGGCAACCAGGCCGGTTCCCGTGGCGGCCGCGCCGGCGGTCGCGATAACCGTGGCAGCTACGGCAACAGCCGTGGCGGCAAGCGCGGCGGCAGCTCCCGTCGCCCCGGCGACGGCGGCGGCAAGCGTAAATAACATACACATCGCACGCTAGCGTGAGACAAGCTAAGGGCCCGAGCAAACAACGCTCGGGCCCTTTTGTTTGCCGTGTCCATCGCTAATTCAAACGTGATTTTCTCGGGAATGCATCTGGGGGATGCTGAGGACCTATTTTCTGCCATGCAGCAATGGGCCCCATGGGGTGCGCCGTGCATTTTTTGGAGTATTCTGCAGTTCGAGTTGTCTGCATATGATCCGACGTCGCCAACGGTGGCCTTCGGATATCCCTGGCGAGCGTTCTGAGTCAGATTTCGCCGTTTTCCGGAGCAGGGGCGCGTCATTCTCGCCATGTCGGGACTTAGAATGATACGGCGCCCTACAGTTTTGCCCACCCGCGGCGGTGCTGGCGTGGTTACGTTGCAGAATACTCCGTTTTTTGCACGGGCTAGGATGGGGTACCTCAGGAGAACACAGCGGTATCCCGTAAATATATACAATTTGTACCGTAATTTATACAAAACGAAGAGGCAGACAGCGTAGGGTGGGTGCATTGGGGTGCTTGGTGCATTAAAACGGGGACCCCACGTGCCGTATACTCTGGCTGGATGTGAAAGCGGCTTGACGCGTTGCCAGGCGTAGGGGAGGGTGCCTCGATGAGCGTATTCGAAATTGTGTTTAGTCCGACGGGTGGAACGCAGAAGGTGTCAGGCCTTGTGGCCGGGGCACTGGGCAAGAATACCGTTACCGTCGATCTGACCGATAGCGGGCTAGATTTCAGCGCTGTCACGATGACTGAGGACGACGTGGCCGTAATCTCTGTGCCGGCGTATGCCGGTAGAATCCCGGCTGTGGTGGCTGACCGGTTGGGCATGGTGCGAGGCAACGGGGCTCGGGCAGTTTTGGTTTGTGTATACGGAAACCGCGCGTTTGAGGACACGCTCGTAGAGCTGGAGGACGTTGCGAAGCATGCGGGATTCCGGGTGATCGCGGCAGTTGCGGCCATTGCAGAACATTCCATTGCGCGACAGTTTGCTGCCGGTCGTCCGGATGCGCAGGACTCGGCGCAGCTTGCTGAGTTTGCGCAGCAAATTCAGCAAAAGCTGTTGGCCGAGGATACATCCGAGCCCTCTATTCCCGGCAATCGTCCTTATAAACAAGCCGGAGGTCACCGCATGGCACCCGAGGCAACAGAGGATTGCGTCTCCTGCGGTGCATGCGCCGCGGCGTGCTCCGTTTGTGCTATCGACAAGGGTGACCCCAAACGAGCAGCTGGCGAGGCGTGCATCTCCTGCATGCGCTGCATTGCCGTATGTCCGCGAGGCGCTCGTAAGCTTGATCCCAACAAGCTATCCGCTGTTTCCCAGATGCTGAGCAAGGTTTGCGTCGTGCGGAAGGAATGCGAGCTCTTTATCTAGCGCAAGTGAGATTGGTGCAAACAAACCTGGCCCTTTTGCACCAAAAACGATCCGTTTTCCTCCGTTCCCAAGGGATCATGTGATCCGAAGGGGACGGAGGAAAACGGATCAAAAAGGAAAAATAGTAAGGCGCTCTTTTTCACATTGAATATTGCAATTTGGTAACGCGTTTTATCAAATATGGCATTTATCTGCGGTAATGTTCTATTTCACCGCTGAGGGTGACATTTTATACCGCCTGCCGAACCGTATGGAGACCTCACAACTTTTTAGGTCAGTGTTGTGCGTGTAGCAATTTCGCCCGGCCTCGCCTCCGGGCTGCCATGTGAGAGGGGATCTTATGGCTCGACTGCACGTAATGGAACGCAGCCACGCTCAGGCCGTCATGGACGACCTGCACGATGCGCTCGGACGTCGTCTGGCGGTGAGTTCGCTCGCCCCGTGTCCCGTTGAGTTTACGGCAGCGCTCGTCAACCTGTGCTCCACCCAGAGCTGCGGCAAGTGCACGCCCTGCCGCGTGGGCCTGAGCGCGCTGAGCGATCTGCTCGCCGATGTGCTCGAGGGCCGCGCCGACGAGTCCACGCTCAATCTGATCGAGCGCACCGCCCGCACCATCTATCTTTCGAGCGATTGCGCCATCGGTTACGAGGCCGGCGCCATGGCGCTTACGGCTATCCGCGGTTTCCGTGACGATTTTGAGCACCATATCCGCGAGCACTCCTGTGGCTTTG
Source organism: uncultured Collinsella sp. (assembly GCA_905210085.1). Classification (GTDB taxonomy): domain Bacteria; phylum Actinomycetota; class Coriobacteriia; order Coriobacteriales; family Coriobacteriaceae; genus Collinsella. Next base: position 7,223 of record CAJLVJ010000055.1, read on the forward strand.
ACCGCGAGGCCCGCGTCCCGTGCGTCTCGGGCTGCCCGGCGCACGTCGACATTCCCGGGTACATTTCGCTCGTCGAGGCCGGCCGCTATGCCGATGCCGTCAAGGTCATCCGCAAGAACAACCCGCTGCCGCTCGTTTGCGGCCTGGTGTGCGAGCATCCCTGCGAGATGCACTGCCGTCGTGGCATGGTCGATGACCCCATGAACATTCTCGCCCTCAAGCGTTTTGCCGTTGAGCACAGCGACCTCAACGATTACAAGCCCAACGTGGCTGACAACACCGGCAAGCGCATCGCCGTGATTGGCGGCGGCCCGGCCGGCCTTTCCTGCGCCTTCTACCTGGCCGTGATGGGCCATAAGGTGACCATCTTTGAACAGCGCCACCACCTGGGCGGCATGCTGCGCTACGGCATCCCCAGCTATCGTCTGCCGCGCGAGCGTCTTCAGGCCGAGATCGACTGGATCTTGAGCGCCGGCATCGACGTGGAGCTCGACCACTCCGTGAACGGTGAGGAGCTCGCCCGTCTGCGCGACGAGTTCGATGCCGTCTACCTGGCCATCGGTGCCCACAGCGATAAGAAGCTCGGCCTTCCGGGCGAAGAGGCTCCCGGCGTGGAGTCGGCCGTCAAGATGCTGCGTGCCATTGGCGACGACGAGCTGCCCGACCTGAGCGGCCAGCGCGTGTGCGTCATCGGCGGCGGCAATGTGGCCATGGACGTGGCACGCTCTGCCGTGCGCTGCGGTGCCGAAAAGGTGAGCATCGTCTACCGCCGCCGCATCTGCGACATGACGGCCCAGGATGCCGAGATCGCCGGCGCCCAGGCCGAGGGCTGCGAGGTTCTGGAGCTCACGGCGCCGCTCGCCATCGAGACGGGCGAAGATGGTCGCGTGAGCGGCCTGCGCGTGCAACCGCAGATTATCGGCGAGCCCCGTCGTGGGCGTCCGGCCCCGCGTGCCGCCGCCACGCCCGAGCGCGTCATTCCCTGCGAGCGCGTGTTTGTGGCCATTGGCCAGGACATCGATTCCAAGCCGTTTGAGGACATGGGCATCGCCTGTAAGTGGGGCTGCGTGGTCACCGATTCGGATGGCGCCGTGCCTAACTTTGATGGCCTCTTTAGCGGCGGCGACTGCCAGACCGGTCCCGCCACCGTCATCCGGGCCATCAACGCCGGCCGCGTTGCTTCGGCAAATATCGACCGCTACCTGGGCTTCGACCACAAGATCAAGCTCGACGTGGAGCTGCCGACCGTGCAGTTTAAGGGCAAGCACGAGTGCGGCCGCTGCGAGCTGGGCGAGCGCGAGGCCGGCGAGCGCATCCACGATTGGAATCTGGTCGAGCAGGGTCTCACCGAGCAGGAGGCACGCCAGGAGGCAAGCCGCTGCCTGCGTTGCGACCACTTTGGCTTTGGCGCGTTCCGCGGAGGGAGGAACCTGGAATGGTAGAGCTCAACAAAACCACCGTCGGCGACAATAGCGAAAACGGAGCGCACAACATGGTCAAGCTCACTATCGATAATTGCGAGGTCGTGGTGCCCGAGCGCACCACGATCCTGGACGCGGCCAAGTCCGCCGGCATCCAGATTCCCACCCTGTGCTACCTGCGCGATCTAAACGAGATCGGCGGTTGCCGCGTGTGCGTGGTCGAGGTTGAGGGCTGCGACCAGCTGGTCGCCGCCTGCAACAACTACGTGCTCGACGGCATGGTGGTCCGCACCAACAGCCCCAAGGCCCGCGAGGCGCGTCGCACCAACGTGCAGCTGCTGCTGTCCCAGCACGATTCGCAGTGCACGAGCTGCGTGCGCAGCGGCAACTGCAACCTACAGACCATCGCCAACGACCTGGGCATCTTCTATCTGCCGTACGAGCAGCACCTGGCGCGCGAGGGCTGGGACTTCGATTTCCCCATCATCCGCGATAACGATAAGTGCATTAAATGCATGCGCTGCATCAAGGTGTGCGAGAGCGTGCAGGGCCTAGGGATTTGGGACCTGACCAACCGCGCCACGCATACCGCCGTGGGTACTCGCGGGCGTGCGCCGATCGGCAAGACCGATTGCGTCGCATGCGGCCAGTGCATCACGCATTGCCCGACGGGCGCCCTGCGCGAGCGTGACGATACCGAGACCGTGTTCGACGCCATCGCCGATCCCGACAAGATCGTGCTGGTGCAGATTGCGCCGGCCGTGCGTAGCGCCTGGGGCGAGGAGCTCGGCATTTCGCGCGATGAGGCCACCGTCGAGCGCCTGGCTTGCGCGCTGCGCCGCGTTGGCTTTGAGTACGTGTTCGACACCGATTTCTCGGCCGACCTCACCATTATGGAAGAGGGCTCCGAACTGCTCGAGCGCCTGGGTAAGGCCGCCAAGGGCGAGGGTGACAGCCGCGGCTGGCCCATGTTTACGAGCTGCTGCCCGGGCTGGGTACGCTTTGTGAAGGCGCGTTACCCCGAGTTTGTCGACAGCCTGTCCACATCAAAGTCGCCGCAGCAGATGTTCGGCGCCATCGCCAAGACCTACTACGCCAAGGTGCTGGGCGTGGAGCCCGAGCGCCTGTTTGTGGTGTCCGTGATGCCGTGCACGGCCAAGAAGGCCGAGTGCGCGCTGCCGAGCATGGTGGGCGAGGACGGCACGCCCGATGTGGACGTTGCGCTGACGGTGCGCGAGATGGTGCGCATGATCCGCGCGAACCACGTGAGCGTCGACACGCTGGTTGAGGAGCCACTCGATACGCCGCTGGGCTTTGGCACGGGTGCGGGTGTGATCTTTGGCGCCACGGGCGGCGTGATGGAGGCCGCCGTGCGCTCGGCCTATTGCCTGGTGACGGGTAAGAACCCCGACGCCGACTTCTTTACCGATGTGCGCGGCCTGGACGGCTGGAAGGAGGCCGTGACCGATATCGATGGCACCAAGGTGCGCGTCGCCGTGGCACACGGGCTGGGCAACGCCGCCCGTCTGCTCGACGCGATTCGCGACGGCCGCGTGAGCTATGACTTCGTTGAGGTCATGGCGTGCCCGGGCGGCTGTGTCGGTGGCGGCGGTCAGCCCATCCACGACGGCTGCGAGCTGGCAGCCGAGCGCGGTCAGGTGTTGTGGGGCCTGGATGCCGCTGCGGACATTCGCTTCTCGCACGAGAATCCCGATGTCCAGGCGTGCTATCGCGAGTTCTTGGGCGCGCCGCTCTCGCCGCTGGCCGAGGAGTTGCTGCATACCGACCATCACGCCTGGTCGATGCCCAACGAGGGGGCGTGCTAGCCATGCGTGCGTTTGATGTTGAGCTGTCGCGCCGGGGGTTTGCCTCGGCGCTCGCCGCGGGCGCCCTGTCGCTTGCGCTCGCGGGCTGTGGCGGCGGGGCTGCTGGTGCTGGCGGTGGGCGGCGGCAGCTCCATTGATACCGCCAAATCCATCACCCTTTTCAACGGCGCGGGTAAGGTGGACTGGCCCAAGGTGTTTTCCACCTATACGGATCCCTTTGCTGAGTATGAGTCTCCCTCTCCTGAGGTTCTGCCCCTGGTGGCGGTGCCCACTACTGCCGGTACCGGCAGCGAACTGACCCAGGCGATGGTCATCTCCGATCCCGAGCACAACGACAAGGAGTGCATCTTCCACGACAAGGCCTTTGCCAAAGAGGCCATTATCGATCCTGAGCTGATGCGTACGCTGCCTCCCCGTATGACCG
>CAJLVJ010000056.1 GCA_905210085.1 uncultured Collinsella sp.
TTACCGATGGTCAGATTTACCTGCAGTCCGAGCTCTTCTTCCAGGGTCAGCGCCCGGCAGTCGACGTGGGTATCTCCGTGTCCCGCGTCGGTGGCGATGCGCAGACCAAGGCCATGAAGCAGGTCGCCGGCAACCTCCGTCTGGACCTCGCTTCCTATCAGGAGCTCGCTGGCTTTACGCAGTTCGGCTCCGACCTCGACGAGGCTACTCAGAAGCAGCTGACCCACGGTGCTCGCATGACCGAGCTCCTGAAGCAGCCGCGCTACAAGCCGTTTGAGGTTGGCGAGCAGATCGTTACGCTGTTCGCTGGCAACGAGGGCTTCCTGGATGACCTGGAGATCGCCGACGTGCTGCCTTTCCGTGCCGAGCTCATCGAGTACATGGACAATGGCTTTGGTTCGCTGCTCGACAAGGTTCGCGCCAAGAAGATCGATGATGACACCAAGGCTGAGCTCTTGCGCGTCATCGGCGACTTCAAGCAGCAGTTCATGGCCAAGCACCATTCGGATGTTTCTGGATCAGAGGAGAACTAAGCCCCATGGCCAACCTTCGCGACATTAAGAAGCGAATCTCCTCGGTTACCACGACCAAGCAGATCACGCGCACGATGGAGATGGTCTCTACGGCCAAGATTCGTCGTGCCCTCGATCGCTCCAAGCAGGCCGAGCCCTATAAGGAGGCGCTGACCGACGTCATGTTGACGGTCGCCGGCGACGCCTCCTGTTCGGGCACCGATCCCATGCTGCAGAAGCATGAGAGCGTCAAGCATGGCCTGATTGTCGTTATTGCCTCGGACCGCGGCCTTGCCGGCGGTTTCAATACGACGGTGGAGCGCATGGCCGAAAAGCTCGCCGCTTCTTGGGCGAACGACGGCATCGAATGCGAGATCATCGCGTGCGGGCGTAAGCCGGCCACGTATTTCCGTGACCGCGCAAACGTTGTCATGCACTTTGAGGGCAACTCCTCTGAGCCCGATTTCAATCAGGCCCGCATGATCTCCTCTCATATCTGCGATGCGTATCGTGCCGGTGAGCTTGACCGTGTCGAGCTTGTCTACCACCACGCCAAGAATCGCGTGGATCAGGAGCTTCGCGTCGAGCATCTGTTGCCGCTCGACCCCGAGATGATCGCTATGGCCCACGGTCCGCGTAAGAACGAGACCGACGCCCCTAAGCGCATCTCGTCCACGTTCGAGTTCGTGCCCTCTCCCGAGCATGTTCTCGGCAAGCTTGTGCCGTCTTATATCCTGACGGTCATCTACCAGGCCCTGATCGATTCGGCGGCTGCCGAGCAGGGTGCACGCCGCAAGGCCATGCACTCCGCGACGGAAAACGCCACCGCGATCATCTCGACCCTTACCCGCACGTATAGTCGCGTGCGCCAGGCTTCGATCACGACCGAGATTAACGAGATCGTCGGCGGAGCCTCAGCATTGGAGGAACAGTAATGGCTAATAACACCGTAAAGCTTGCGGTCGAGGAAGCCACCAAGAAGACGACTGCCGGTGATGGTCGCATCGTGCGAATCATCGGCCCTGTCGTCGACGTCAAGTTTGACGGCGCGGTGCCCCCGATCTACAACGCGCTCACGGTCGAGGCCGAGACCCCGATCGGTCATCTGAGCACGATCCTCGAGGTCGAGAGCCAGCTTCCGGGCGGCGTCGTCCGCACGGTCGCCATGTCCTCGACCGACGGCCTGCAGCGCGGCCTCATCGCCACCGACACCGGTGAGCCCATGAAGATGCCCGTTGGCCCCAAGACGCTCGGCCGTATTTGGAACGTCATGGGCAAGCCCGTCGACGGCAAGCCCATGCCCGAGGTGGAGGAGTTCTACCCCATCCACCATGCAGCGCCCCGTTTCGACGAGCTCACCACCAAGACCGAGATCTTCGAGACCGGCATCAAAGCCGTTGACCTGCTCGAGCCCTACATCCGTGGCGGCAAGACGGGCCTGTTCGGCGGCGCCGGCGTCGGCAAGACCGTTCTGATTCAGGAGCTCATCAACAACCTCGCCCAGGAGCACGGCGGCACCTCGGTGTTCACCGGCGTCGGCGAGCGTACCCGCGAGGGCACCGACCTGTTCCTCGAGATGAGCGAGTCTGGCGTTATCGACAAGACCTGCTTGGTCTACGGTCAGATGAACGAGCCGCCCGGAGCGCGTCTGCGCATCGGTCTGGCCGGCCTTACCACCGCTGAGTATTTCCGTGATCGTGGCCAGGACGTTCTGCTGTTCATCGACAACATCTTCCGCTTCTCCCAGGCAGGTTCCGAGGTTTCCGCACTGCTGGGCCGTATGCCGTCCGCCGTTGGTTACCAGCCCACGCTGGCAACCGAGATGGGCGACCTCCAGGAGCGCATTACCTCGACCAAGACGGGCTCCATTACCTCCGTCCAGGCTGTCTACGTCCCCGCAGACGACCTGACCGACCCGGCGCCTGCCACGACGTTTACTCACCTCGATGCCACCACGGTTCTTTCGCGTAGCATTTCGTCGCTCGGCCTGTTCCCGGCTATCGACCCGCTCGCGTCTTCCTCCGACGCTCTCGATCCCTCGATCGTCGGCGAGGAGCACTACCGTGTCGCTGTCAAGGTCCAGGAGCTCCTGCAGGAGTACTCCGACCTTCAGGACATCATCGCCATTCTGGGTATGGACGAGCTGTCCGAGGAGCAGCGCCTTACGGTCAACCGTGCCCGTAAGATTCAGCAGTTCCTCTCGCAGTCCTTCCACGTCGCCGAGAAGTTCACCGGCAACCCCGGTGTCTACGTCCGCGTCGAGGATACCGTCCGCTCTTTTGCCGAGATTGTCGACGGCAAGGCCGATGACCTGCCCGAGCAGGCTTTCCGCTATGCTTCCACGATTGAGGACGTGCGCGAGCGCGCCCGCAAGATGGGGGAGAAGTAGGTTATGCGTATCCGCATCGTGTGCCCCGTGAGCTGCGCCTATGAGGGCGACGCTGCGTTTGTGTCGATTCCGTCCACGGATGGCGAGTTTGGCGTTCTGCCTGCTCACTCCAGCGAGATCTGCACGATCGACCGCGGTTACGTTCGCGTTTCCGATAAGGCCATGGGCACTGTCGACCACACGTTTGCCGTGGCCGGCGGCTATGCCCAGGTTGCGGACGATGTCGTGACCGTTCTCGCCGAGCGCGCTTGCGATTTGGCGACCGTCGATGCCGACAAGCTTAAAGCTGATATTCAAGGTTTTGAAGAGAAGCTGGGTAATTTGTCGGAGGATGATGCACGCCGCGCCTACCTCTATAATGAAATCGCATGGTGTAAGCTCAAGCTTGCCCAATAGTCAAACGATTTAGCGTTCGACCATTTGCGAACACATCATGCCCGGGATGGCTCAGCCATCCCGGGCATGCTTTTTGAAAGGGTAGACCTTGGATATTATCCGCGTTGAGGGTGGCCACGCCATCGGAGGCTCCGTGCCCGTTTCGGGCGCCAAGAACTCCGCACTCAAACTCATGGCGGCAACGCTTCTGGCGCCGGGCAAGACGACGCTGCAGAACGTGCCCGATATTTCCGATGTCCACGTGATGGGCAAGGTGCTCAAGGGCATGGGCGCTACGATCGATGTTCTCGACGAGCACACGCTCGAGATTGATACCTCTCAGGTCGATTCTTGGGAGGCCCCCTACGAGCTCGTTGCCAAGATGCGTGCTTCCACAGCCGTGATGGGACCCCTGCTGGGTCGCTTCCATCGCGCCAAGATCGCCATGCCGGGCGGCTGCAACCTGGGTGCTCGCAAGATCGATATGCACATTCTTGGTCTTGAGGCCCTGGGCGTTGAGTTCGATACCGCCCACGGTTACATCAACGCTAATGCGCCCCAAGGTCTGCGCGGTACCACCGTCACGCTCGAGTTCGCCAGTGTCGGTGCGACCGAGAACCTCATTATGGCATCCGTGCGCGCGAAGGGTACCACGGTTATCGACAATGCCGCCCGCGAGCCCGAGATCGTCGATCTCGCCAACATGCTCAACGAGATGGGCGCCAAGATTGTTGGCGCCGGTACGCCCGTCGTGACTATCGAAGGTGTGGAAGAGCTCCATCCCGTTACCCATCGCGTGGTGGGCGACCGCATCGAGGCCGGTACCTTTATCGTTGCCGGTGCGCTGATGGCCGACGATCGCGGTGTCGACGTCACGGGTTTTTGCCCCATTCACTTGGGCATGGTTCTCAAGAAGATGGAGCTCATGGGTATCGACTGCGAGCGCGTCGAGGATGGCGTCCATGTGAACCGTGCCGAGCGCATCAAGCCGGTCGACATCCAGACGCTTCCGTTCCCCGGCTTCCCGACCGACATGCAGGCACAGATTATGGTACTCTCCGCCCTTGCCGATGGCAGTTCCGTTATTACCGAAAACATCTTCGAGAATCGCTTTATGTTTGCCTCTGAGCTGGTGCGCATGGGTGCCGACATTCGTATCGAGAGCCATCATGCCATGATTCATGGCGTCAAGGGCTTCTCGGGTGCACAGGTTACCTCGCCCGATCTGCGCGGCGGAGCGGCCCTCGTCGTAGCGGGCTTGATCGCCGACGGGACGACCGAGGTTTCGGCTATCCATCACATCAAGCGCGGCTACGAGCAGTTTGTCGAAAAACTGCAGGCGCTTGGCGCGCATGTCGAGCATGCTACCGTCCCCGATCCCGTCATCTACTAATACAGGTTGCCTATGTTTAATAAAAAGCCCCTCGCGGATACCACCACCCGAAGACCCTCAACTGGTGCGCAGGCCAAGATCTACAGTCGCGATAACGTGGCTCGCTATTCCGAGCGCGCTCGCCAACGTCGTCGTAGCCACACGATTCGTCACGTCGCGCTCATTGTCGTGCTTGGCGTGCTGCTGAGTGCCACTACCGCTGCCGGCCTGTGGTTTGCCACCATTATGGGCAAGCTCGGCGATTCTAATGTCATTACCGACAATCTGCGTCGGGTTCTGGTTGACACCGATGAGGCAAAGGATCCGTTTTACGTGCTGCTTCTTGGCACCGACGGCCGTCCGGGCGAGGATACGTACCGTGCCGACTCGATTATCCTGGCACGCATTGATCCCACGCAAAAGCAGGCGACGCTCATTTCCGTTCCGCGCGACACCAAGGTCGAGTACAAGGGCGAGACCATGAAGATCAACGCCTGCCATACCGTTGGCGGCGCCGAGGCCATGGTCGAGGCTGTCAACGAGCTGTGCGGTGTTCAGATTTCCCACTATGCCGAGGTCAGCTTCGACGGTATGCAGGCGCTGATTGATTCGGTTGGCGGTATCGACATTAACGCAACCGATGATGTTGACGACCCCGAGCACCTGGATATTAAGATTACCGCTGGCCAGCAGCATATGGACGGTGCCACCGCCCTTACCTATGCCCGCTGCCGCTACACCTATGCCGACGGCGATTACACGCGCATGCGCCACCAGCGTCAGGTGCTTGGCGCCCTTGCCAACCAGATTCTCAATAACTTCGATGCCACGAAGATCTTTGGCCTGGTTAATTCGCTGTCCGATATGCTCGTAACCGATATGAGCGTTCAGGATATCGTGGCTACGGTCAACGCCATGCGCGGTATGGATGTCGACGGTATCTACTCGGCCAACCTGCCCTCGTACGCCGACGACAGCACCATGATTGACGGTGTGAGCTACGTCTTTGTCTACGAGGACGAGCTCAAGGAAATGATGGAGCGCGTCGATGCCGGCAAGGATCCCAAGGGTCCCAACACCATGGGTCTTTCCGACGGTTCCAGCTCTACGATCGGCGACCTGAACAACAACACGTCTGACGACTACGCAAACGGTACCGCAACCTCATCGGTCAGCTCTGACGATTCCGATGACTCAAGCGATTCAAGCGATTCGGACTACTACGAAGAGCCCACCGGCGACGGCAACGGCTACGAAGCCAACTATTAGAGTTACGCGGTTTTACCAAACCGCGTAACCGCTTGACGCTGCAAACCCGCCAGAGCGGCAATCTGCCTTTCAACTTCGGCGGCATGACCAGAAGGTCAATGCCGCCTTGTTTCAAGGCACCTTGCTCGCTCTGGCGGGTTTCCGCTGTCGGTGCCAAAACATCGGCGTTGCCGGAACACTTGGCACTTGGGGACGTTCCTTTTGTGCCGGCAGTTTGGGACACTCCTTGCGTTAAGAGGCTGGCGTGCGTCAACCTGTTCTCGTTGCAGCAAAAAAATCGCCCCGTTCTTGGTTGAGGACGGGGCGATTCGTCTTTTGGACTTGTGCAGCCAGGCTTATGCAAAGCGGGCGACGAGCTCCTGGAGCACGTCGGTCATCTTGACGAGCGAACTGACCGGGACGAACTCGTTGACGCCGTGGTAGCAATAGCCGCCGGTGGAAAGGTTGGGGCAGGGCAGACCGCGGAACGACAGCTGAGCGCCGTCGGTGCCACCGCGAATCGGCAGTACCTGGGGCTCAATGCCGCAGGCAAGGTAGGCTTCCTTGGCGACATCGATAAGCTCGGGGTAGTCACGCACGATCTCGGCCATGTTGCGGTACTGCTGCTTGATCTCGACCGTCACGCGTTCATCGCCCAGGCGCTGGTTGAGCAGGGCTGCGGCGGAATCAATCAGCGCGAGCTTCTGCTGGAACTTTGCCGCGTCGTGGTCGCGAACGATATAGCGCGCCGTAGCGTGGTCGACGGTTGCAGACACGCCCTCAAGATGATAGAAGCCCTCGTAGCCCTCGGTGTATTCCGGGCGCTGCGCATAAGGGAGCAGCGCGTTAAAGTCGCAGAACAGATTGCCCGCGTTGACCATGCGGCCCTTGGCGTCACCGGGATGGATGGACTGGCCCTCAAAGTGAACGGTTGCCTCGGCGGCGTTAAAGCACTCCCACTCCAGCTCGCCAATGGGACCGCCGTCGACCGTGTAGGCGTACTTGCAGCCGAAGGCCTCGATGTCCAACAGTTCGGCGCCGTGACCGATTTCTTCGTCCGGGCAAAAACAAATGCCGAGTGCGGGGTGGGGCAGCGAGGGGTCCTGAGCGATACGCGCGACAAGCGCCATGATCTCGGCGACACCGGCCTTGTCGTCGGCGCCCAGCAGCGTGGTGCCGTCACTGCAGACCAAGTCCTCACCCACAAGGTCGTTCAGGGCGGGAAGCTTGGCGGTGCTCATGGCCACGGGCTTGCCGTCAACGGTACCGCAGACCAGGTCGCCGCCTTCGTAGTGCACAATGTGTGGCTTCACACCGGCGCCCGGCGCAACCTCGGTGGTGTCGAGGTGTGCGATCAGACCCAGGGCGGGCTTGTCCTCCGCGCCCGCGCTCGCAGGAATATGCGCGCAGACGTAGGCATGCTCGGTCACATGGGCATCGGCCGCGCCGAGCTCGCGCAGCTCCTCGGCCAGCACATTAGCAAGGTCAAACTGAACGTTGCTCGAAGGCACCTGGTCGCAGTTTGCATCCTCGGATTGCGTGTTGATTTGGACGTAGCGCAAAAAGCGCTCAAGGACGTCGGGGTTCGTGGTGTTGTTTTCCATAAAGACCGCTCCAATCTTGGTCGTCGTGTGCAACAAGAACTCTAGCACGGTATGCCACAGCATACCGCGACGGGCGGATGGGGTAGAATCAGCCTTTGAAAGCAGAAGGGACGGAAGGTCATGGATACGACAAATAGCTCGCGCGAGCTGCACCTAACGGTGGCGAACGAAGACTACTTGGAGTGCATGGTTCGCATCGAAAACGAAGAAGGGGAGACCAATGGCGTGCGATCGGTCGACATCGCGCAGCGTCTTGGTGTCTCCAAGGCATCGGTCAATAAGGCGGTTTCGGCGCTTAAGGCGTCCGAGCTTGTCGAGCAATCGCATTACGGCAAGGTCATCCTGACCGACCGTGGTCGCGAGGTCGGCACGGCAATCTGGTACCGTCATCGCCTTATCCGCACGTTTTTGGTCCAGGAGCTCGGCGTCGATTTTGAGCGGGCCGATTCCGAGGCGTGCATGATGGAACATGCGCTTTCCGAGGACACGATGAGCCGCTGGCTCGCCTATCTCGAAAAACAGGGAATCAGCGTCGAGGAATAGCGAAACACATATATGGATACGAGTTATTACAACCGTCCCGGCGGCGAGGAACTTATGCGCCGCATGTCGAGCGAGACCCTGTTGACGCAGGGCCCCATGGGCAGCGTGCTGATGAGTGAATACGATGCCGCCGACATCCCACCGGCGTTTTGGAACCTTGCCGAGCCGCAGACTGTTTCTCGTATCCATCGCCTGTATGTCGCCGCCGGTGCGCAGGTGCTCATTACCAATACCTTTCAGGCATCAAGCTATGCCCTCAAGCAAGATCAGATTACGCCGTCCGTGGCTGAGGTCAATCGCGGTGCCGTCGACGATGCACGCCAGGCGCACCCTCAGCTGCTGCTGGGCTCGATGGGCCCGATCGGTATTGAGTGGTTTGCCGAGGACTCTGCCGAGTATCGTGAAATCCGAGGCATTGCGCGCGAACAGGCGCACGCCTTGCTCAATGCTGGTGTTGACGGTCTGCTGATCGAGACGGTGACGTCTATCCGTAATTTGCAGCCCATACTTGCCGGCGCCCAGGATGCCGCCGACGGCATGCCTGTTTTGGTAAGTTTTGTCGTTGACGATAAAGGCGACCTGCTAGGCGATGGCCTCAACATCGAGGCTGCCGTTTTGTACGCCGAAAAGCACGGCGCAAACTCGGTTGGCGTTAACTGCTGTTCACTTGCGGCCGCGAACGTGGCAGTGCCCAGGATGGTTGCATCGGCGACTACGCCCGTCACGGTACGTCCCAACGTGGGCGATCCGGTCCAAACTCAGGATGGCCCTGTGTGGCGCGAGAATCCCGAAGCCTTCGCGCGTGCTTGCATCGAATGGAGGCATGCCGGTGCCGCAATGGTGGGCAGTTGCTGTGGGACCACGGCGATCACCACGGCGGCGATGGCCGAGGCGCTCGATATATAAAGGTCGAAACCGCTCCATACGGGGCGGTTTTTTTATTGCCTGCACATCGTCGGTAGCATTTGCCCAAATGGTGAATGCCGGTTTTGGTAGGTTGCCGGGCAAGCGTTGCGGGTATACCCAATGCGTACCATGATCCAAACACTGTGAGGTGTCTGCGCGTGTGCGCGATAATTCATTTTGGAACTGATGGTTGGCGCGCCCGCGTCGACGACGACTTTACCGCCGACAACGTTGCCCGCATTGCCGATGCCGTCGGCGAGTTGTGGCAAAAGATCAATCCCGGCAAAACAGTATATATAGGGTTCGACACCCGGCCGCAGGCGCGCGAGTTCGCTGAGCTTGCGGCAGGCGTGCTTGCCGCTCACGGATTGGACGCAGTGCTCGCATCTCGGCCCGTCCCAACCCCCGCCCTTACGTGGGCGGCGGCGTATGACGGCGAGGCCTGCGGTGCGCTCATGGTGACGGGGTCCCATCATCCTCAGGGGTATCTGTGCCTTAAACTACGCATGGGAGATGGCTCGACGGCCAATCAGGACGTCATCGAAGAGCTCGAAGAGAGCATGGCCCCCGAGCCGATGGGGATCGAGGAAAGCTATCGCACCGCGGATATTATTCCTGACTATATGCAGGCGGTGGCATCGTTTGTCGATGCCGAGGCCATTCGAGCCGCTCACCTGCGTGTGGTGGTTGACCCCATGGGCGGCGCGGCCCAGGGATATCTTGCCGACCTGCTGCGGGAGCTGGGCGTCGAGGTGCACGAGATTCATGCCGGAGAGTCGTCCGATCAAGAGGACATTTGCCCCGACCCTGTTGAGCCATGGGTGGACGCTTGCGAGCGTGCGGTTGTCGAGGACGGGGCGTGCGCGGGCCTGGTGACCGACGGCGATGCCGATCGTATCGGCGCGGTCGACGAACGCGGTAGATATATACATCCGCATCAAATCATGGCGCTTGTTTTGGGCGACCTCGTTCAATTCCGCAATTTGGAGGGGCGTGTCGTCGTCAATCTCTCGTGCTCGACACTCGTGCGCCGCATTGCTGAGGCGCTTGGCTGTCGTGTGACCGTTAAGCCGGTCGGTTTCAAATATATAGCTGCAGAGATGAAGAAGGGCGGCGTCCTCATGGGAGGCGAGGAGGCCGGTGGTATCGGCATCGCCGCGCATATGCCCGAGCGTGATGGAATCCTTGCTTGTCTGATTCTGTGTGAGCTTATGGCAAAGACGGGCGCGCCCTTGGGCGTTTTGGTCGATCAGCTCGAGGCCAGTTTTGGTAAGACGAGCTATGGGCGTCGAGATTTGCGCCTTGAGGCCGAAGACGCCGAATCGCTGCGAACGCTGCTTCCTGGCATGAATCCCAAATCGATTTGCGGCAAGGCGCCGCAGGCTGTAAGCCATATGGATGGTTTACGTTTGGCATTCGAGGATGACACGTGGCTGCTGGTCCGTCCTAGCGGGACCGAACCGGTGGTGCGCGTCTACGCCGAGGGGTTCTCGGTGGAAGAACGTGATGAGTTGCTCGATGCTGGCTGTGCTTTAGCTAAGGGGACGTATCCGCTTTAACCATGAGACTGCCTTATATAAAGAGATGCTCGGCGAGCGGTAGGTAACGGCTGGCAAACGTTAGTCGGATCCCAAGATGTGTAGGAAATGTGTACGTCCAGATTCCCGCCCCCGGCGCCCCTCCGGTCTGGCAATATATCTCCTTGCCGCGCGGCCCGGTGGAACCGGATGAGCCGCAA
>CAJLVJ010000057.1 GCA_905210085.1 uncultured Collinsella sp.
GCGCCACGGCCTTTAACGTGGCGTTTCAGGCCGAGCTCATCAAGCACACGCCGGCAGATTCGTCGGCCGTTGCCATGTCGATCTTCTCGGGCCTGTTCAATCTGGGCATTGGCACGGGTACCGCGATCGGCGGAGCCGTGGTTTCGGGTCCCGGTATCGCCTGGATCGGCTTCGCGGGCGGTGCGATCACTGCCGTGGGCGTCATCCTCGCTATCACGGTGATGTTCCCGGCCATTCGTCGCGCAAAGCCTGTCGCCTAATCACGTTTCCTCATCAGTTGCGGTGGAATAGTTCCTGTTTAAGGCTTCTGAAGGCCCAGACAGGAACTATTCCACCGCAACTTATTTTGGGGGAGAGGATACAAGCTGGGCATACAATGGATGTCGTTGTGTTGAGCTTACCGGGAGGCTGTTATGTGGGCATACGAGACGACGTTCTATCAGATCTATCCGCTGGGCTTTTGCGGGGCTCCGCGCGAAAACGCCGCGCCCGTTGCCGAGGATGAGCTCGCCCAGGCTGCCAACGCCGCGCCCAACCCCGATGCTCCTATCATGAAGGTCGCCCAATGGGCCGACTACATGCAGGAACTCGGCGTTGGCGCTGTGCTCATCAACCCACCGCTCGAATCTGATAGCCACGGCTACGATACACGCAGCCTGCGCCATATCGACCGTCGCCTGGGTGGGGACGCCGACTTTGCCGCCGTATGCGACACGCTGCATGCCCATGGCATCCGCGTGGTGCTCGATGCCGTCTTCAACCACGTCGGCCGCGGTTTTTGGGCCTTCCGCGATGTGCAGGAGCGCAAGTGGGACTCGCCGTACAAGGACTGGTTCCACATTAGCTTTGACGGCGATTCCTGCTATGGCGATGGCTTTTGGTACGAGGGCTGGGAAGGCCATTTTGAGCTTGTGAAGCTCAACCTGCAAAATCCCGCTGTGGTCGATTACCTGCTCGAGTCTGTGCGCCGTTGGGCAGAGGTCTTTGGTGTCGACGGCCTGCGCTTGGACGTCGCCTATATGCTCGACCGCGACTTCATGCGCCGCCTGCACGCCTTTACCCGTGAGCTCAAGCCCGACTTTGTGCTGATTGGTGAGACGCTCCACGGCGACTACAACCAGATCGTCAACGACGAGATGCTCGACTCCTGTACCAACTACGAGTGCTACAAGGGCCTGTACTCCAGCTTTAACTCGGTCAACATGTTCGAGATTGCCCACTCGCTGCATCGCCAGTTTGGCGGTGACCCGTGGTGCATTTATCGCGGCAAGCATCTGCTGTCGTTTGTCGACAACCACGACGTGCCGCGCCTGTCGAGCATCCTGACGGACAAGTCCTGCCTGCGCCCTACCTACGGCATGCTCTTTGGTATGCCGGGCATTCCATGCGTCTACTACGGCAGCGAGTGGGGGATTACTGGCGAAAAGGGCGGCCCCGATGGCGATTGGGCGCTACGTCCTGCGCTTGACACCCCGGCACCTAACGAGCTGACGGCATTTGTCACGCAGCTTGCGCACCTACGCTCGGCAAACGACGCGGCAGCCCGTGCCCTCAACTACGGCGCTTACCGCAACGTGGTGATCCAGAACAAGCAGCTGCTGTTCGAGCGCGCCTGCGATGACGCGACGGTGCTCGTGGCGGTCAACGCCGTGAACGAGCCCTATACCTTTGGAGCCGGCGAGCTCAACGGCTCCTTCGTCGACCTGCTTGCCGACGATGCGCCCACGGTCGAGCTGACGGGTACCCTTGAGCTTGCACCCTACGAGGTGCGCTATCTGCTGAGGGCCTAGCTCGTGGCCGCGTCTGACGAGGGCTATCAGCATATTGAGCATGGGTTTGAACCCGTGTTTGACGAGCGCTCGCGCGTTTTGGTGTTGGGGTCGTTTCCTTCGGTGCTCTCGCGTGCCAATGCCTTCTACTATGGCAATCCGCAGAACCGCTTTTGGCGCGTGATGGCCGCGTGCCTTGGTGCGCCCGTGCCGCCCAACGAGGGAGACTCTTTGGCAAGCGGTGAGCCCGCGACGCTCGATGCCTCGATTGCCGCCAAGCGGGCCATGCTGCTGAACGGCGGCGTGGCCCTGTGGGATGTGATCGAGAGCTGTGACATCAAGGGCTCGAGTGACGCGAGCATCAAAAACGTCGTTCCGGCGCATGCCGAGCGTATTACCGGTGCAGCTCCTATCGAGGTCGTTGTCTGTAACGGCGGCACGGCAGGGCGGCTCTACAAGCACTACCTGCAAGAGCGCACGGGGCTGCCGGCCATCGTTCTGCCGTCGACAAGT
This sequence comes from uncultured Collinsella sp., assembly GCA_905210085.1. Taxonomy (GTDB): domain Bacteria; phylum Actinomycetota; class Coriobacteriia; order Coriobacteriales; family Coriobacteriaceae; genus Collinsella. Next base: position 2,283 of record CAJLVJ010000057.1, read on the forward strand.
CCCGCCAATGCGGCATGGCGCCTGGAACGCCTTGTCGAGCGCTGGCGCGAGGCCGTTGACTGGGCAGCTCTCTAATTTAGATACTTGATTGAGCATGGGTGCCGAGGCATTTCATGATGGCATGCCAGATCGGTGCGGGCAGCGCGGGCTTGACGCGCACCATGCCGTCGGCATCGACGCTACCGGCATTGCCACCGCCAAGCAGCTGCGCATGCTCAATGGAGCAGCCCATGCGCACGGCGCCCACAAGCTTATCCATCGCTTCCGAAAATGGTCGGCGCAAGAGGCCCATGCGTGGGGAATGACGAAGCGCCGCAATGCCGCCGCCGGCACAGATGACAACGCCGTCGCACCATGGCAGGTCACGTAGAATACATGCCCGGTACAGGCGGTCGAGGACTTCGTCCGTCTGCTTGGCGTTGTTGGACAGGGCCTGGACGACGACATAGACGCGTGTTTCTGTATTCCCAAGGCGATCGAGTATCTGCTCGACAGCGATCATAGCCTCATCGTCAAATGCATCATCAACAGCGAGCACTATGCCATCGACTGCACCGGCATCATCCGCCTTCAAGTCAACCGGGTGGGGGAGTACGGTGTCGGAAAGCCGGGCATAGGCCGCGATGGCATCTTGCAGGTCCCAGAGCAAAAACTCAAGATCGGCGCTATTGGGAATGCTGATATACGCAATGGTTTGCAACGTTTTTGGTACATCGCCGCGTGTGGTCGTCTCCATGCCACCTCCTTTCCGGTTGGTTTCCGTTTAGGTTACACCGTCTGGTGACGCCTCGCCGCGCTATCCTAGTGCAACCCTTACGAAAGGAACGCCATGCGTCTGCCCATGAATACCTCGCTTGCCACGCTCAAGCCCTCCGGCATCCGCCGGATCAACGCACTCGCCGCGCAGCATCCGGGATGCATTGCGCTCGCGCTCGGCGAGCCCGATTTTCCCACGCCCGATGTGATTAGCGCTGAGGTGACTGCCTCGCTCAATCGCGGTGACACGCATTATCCGCCCAACAACGGTCGCCCCGCCCTGCGCGAGGCGTTGTCTGCCTACATGGGGGACGCGGGCCTTACGTTTTCGGCCGACGAGGTCATCCTGACCGACGGCGCGACCGAGGCCCTGTCGGCTACGTTTATGGCCATGCTCAACCCCGGCGACGAGGTCATTATCCCCACGCCGGCCTTTGGCCTGTACGAGAGCATCGTCGTGGCCAACCACGCCCAGGCGGTCTTTTTGGATACGGAGCCTGCGCAATTCCAGATTGACGAAAACGCACTTCGTGCTTGCGTGACACCGGCGACCAAGGCCATCGTTATCTGCTCGCCCAACAATCCCACGGGCTGCATTCTTAACGCGGCATCGCTCGACGCCGTGGCGCGCGTGGCGGAGCAGGCGGGCATCTACGTAGTCTGCGACGACGTATACAACCGCCTCGTCTTTGTGGACGGCTACGAGCGCTTCGCCCAGCGACATCCGGAGCTGCGCGAGCAGACGGTCGTCATTGAGAGCTTCTCGAAGCCCTGGGCCATGACCGGCTGGCGCCTGGGCTGGCTCGCAGCGGCAGCCCCCGTCATCGCCGAGATTGCAAAGACTCATCAATACCTAGTATCGAGCGCCGTCTCCTTCGAAATGGACGCCGCAGCCCGAGCCCTGACCGTCGACCCCACCCCCATGCTCGAAGTCTACCGAACCCGTCGCGAACGCGTACTCGCAGCCTTAGACGCCATGGGCCTCGACGTAGTTGAACCGGCGGGAGCCTTCTATACCTTCCCGAGCATCAAACAATTCGGCCTAACCAGCGAAGACTTCTGCATCAAAGCCATCAAAGAAGCAAACGTAGCCCTAGTCCCGGGCGACTGCTTCGGCACCGAAGGCCACATCCGCCTAAGCTGCTGCGTCTCCGACCAAGATCTGGACGAAGGTCTCCGCCGCCTGTCCAACTTCGTGTCAACCCTATAGCCCAACGGGACCCAAAACCATCAGCCCACCGACTTAAGGATTGTGAGCGGGGCGCGTCGGTCAACGAACAACCGGGCTGCCCCATAGTTGACGCAGGCCGCGCCGCCGAAGGCCAGGCGCAAGGTTTTCGTAGATTCCGCACGAGCCGAAGAGCACTTAATGTGCTCTTCGTGCGAGCCAGGACTTGACCGAGCGAAAACCTTGCGCCTGGCCTTCGGCAGCGCGTGCCGGATGGTGGAATTGTGTGCAGCCCGGTTTTCCGTTGACCGACGCCGGGGTCCCCGCCATAATACTTTCGGTTCACGCACGAATCCGCTGCCAGAGACAGCCGGTGCAAACGGGCATCGCCCGCGAGCTTAATGGGACATCCCGCCAGCCGAGGTGGTCGAGTAGATATGTCTTCTCGCCCCCGTCGCTCATGCAGCGCGGGGGCTTTCTTTTTGGACATGCCCCCGTCACGTCCTTGTGGCGGACCGTGCCCGGAAAGAATTCGAGGAGGTGTAATTCATGCCCCAGCAGTACAAAATCGACAAGGTTGCAGAGATCGAGTCCCGTATCGCCGAGAACGCCGGTCTGTTCGTCGTCAACTACAACGGTCTGACGGTTAAGCAGGCTCAGGAGCTGCGTCATCAGCTTCGCGAGTGCGGCGCCGAGATGAAGGTCTACAAGAACAACCTGGTCAAGATCGCTCTCAAGAACCAGGAGCAGCCCGAGCTCGACGAGATCCTCGCCGGCCCCGTCGCTTATGTGTTCTACGAGACCGAGCCGGTCGAGGCCGCTAAGACCCTTAAGGACTTCTCCGCTAAGTCCAAGGGTGTCCTTGAGATCAAGGGCGGTATCTCCGACGGCAAGGCCGTTTCCGCTGATGATGTTAAGGCTATCGCCGAGCTGCCCACCAAGGATCAGCTTCTCGGCCAGATCGCCGGTCTCATCTCCGGTTTCGCTCGCGACATCGCTGTCTGCGTCAACGGCGTTTCCTCTGGTCTCGCTCGTTCGATCCAGCAGGTCTCCGAGCAGAAGGCAGCCTAGTTGCTGTTTTCACCCGCGGCGGCAACGCCGCACCCCTGGCGCATTCGCGCCGTGTTTTAACTGATCTCCGTGCATCCGCACGGAAACCGAAAGGACTTAGAAATGGCTAAGCTTACCACCGATGAGATCATCGATGCTCTTAAGGAAATGACCCTTCTCGAGGCTTCCGAGCTCGTCAAGGCTATCGAGGACACCTTCGGCGTTTCCGCCGCTGCTCCTGCCGCTGTTGTCGCCGCTCCCGCTGCTGGCGCTGCTGAGGCCGAGGAGAAGACCGAGTTTGACGTCGTGCTCGAGGGCTTCGGCGACAACAAGATCCAGGTCATCAAGGCCGTCCGTGAGCTCACCAACCTTGGCCTGAAGGAGGCCAAGGAGGTCGTCGAGGGCGCTCCCAAGGCTGTTCTCGAGGGTGCCAAGAAGGAGGACGCCGAGGCTGCCAAGGAGAAGCTCGAGGCTGCTGGCGCTGCTGTCACCCTCAAGTAATCAGGCTTTCTCGCCAGATTTCTTTGCAGACGGGGTTCGCATTGCGAGCCCCGTCTTTTTTGTTTTTCGGTCCCTCGGCATCGGATGCTCAAACTGCCATATTCTGTGATTTGCGTCGTATCGGGTGCCCTGCCGTTGGGCAATAAAATTGCACCATTCGAGCAATAATTTGCGTTGACCTGCTGAAGAATTGCCTCTGCCTTGTAGCGACATATAGTTCCAGCGGTAAGATGCTTGGGTATCGCAATTTGGTCTGCGGCTGTGTGCCGCACGCATGGGGCGCTTTTGCGCCTGCGAAAGGATCTTTGAATAACATGAAGGCAATCATCCCCGCCGCCGGTCTTGGCACGCGTTTTCTGCCTGGCACCAAGTGCACGCCCAAAGAGATGCTGCCGGTGCTCGACAAGCCGGTCATTCAGTATGTCGTTGAGGAGGCGCTCGACCCTGAGGAGGTCGACGACGCCATCATCGTTACCTCTCCCGGTAAGCCCGAGCTGCTGAGCTACTTCCAGCCCGATCGCTCGCTCGAGAATCTGCTGCGTGAGCGCGGTAAGGATGCTTACGCCGATGCTGTTGCCCACGCGGGCGGCATGCCGGTCGACTTCCGTTATCAGTACGAGCCCAAGGGCCTCGGTCATGCCATTCGCTCTGCCGCCGACGCCGTGGCAGGGGAGAACTTCCTGGTTCTTTTGGGGGACTACGTTGTGCCTAACCGCGACATCTGCGACAAGATGCTCGCCGTTTCCAAAGAGCACGGTGGCGCTTCGGTTATCGCCGTCGCCGCTTGCTCGCCCGAGGAAGTCAGCCGCTACGGCGTTATCGCCGGCGAGCGCGTCGGTTCGCTCGAGGGCGCCGAGGACGTTGCCGATGCAGAGCCGGGCGCTGTCTGGCGCATCGGCGGTCTGGTCGAGAAGCCCGCTCCCGAGGCGGCTCCGTCCAACCTGTACATTGTCGGCCGTTATCTGCTGAGCCCGCTGGTCATGGACCTGCTCGCTGATCAGCAGGCCGGCAAGGGCGGCGAGATTCAGCTCACCGACGCCATGGCCCGCTCGCTCGACCGCGAGGCCATGTACGCCGTCGTCATCGACCCGCTCTCGGGCTACGATACCGGTACCCCTTCTGGCTGGATGGCCACCAACGCCCTCATGGCCGCAAGCGATCCTCGCTTTGCCGGCGCCTTCTGGGACGCCATCGACGAGCGCGGCGGCTTGATGCGCAAATAAGCCTTCGGGCATCGATATTTACGGGTGCGGACTTCGGTCTGCACCCGTTTTTTTATGCGCGCCACGGCTTGGCTCCGGAAAGTGCGTCCCACAATTTGACTGAATTCTGGGATGCGCTTTCCGGCTGAGGCCCCTAGCGGAAAGTGCGACCCGGAATATCGGCTCAGAACGGGATGCAGTTTCCCAGACAGGGCTCAATCGGAAACTGCGTCCCAGTTTGAGGCCTCAAAACGGGACGTAGTTTCCGCCCGATTAACCCTCACCGCCATTCCGCCATTCTGCGGCGCGCATCAGCAGCTCTGTTCACAGAAAATATATGAACAGATGTTCGATACACACCCATCTACCTGCGCATTTGCTGTCGAAAAACTTTGCTACTCCAAAAACTCAATCGCGTCAAGGCTTTTCTTGCCCAACGGTCGGTACCTGATAAACTATTAGGTTGCGATAACTGGCGAAGCCATGCCTCGCCAACCCACCGAGCATTTCCGTGAAGGAGGAAAAACCTGGTGACCTACGCATACACTGCCACTGAGCGCAAGCGCGTCAGCTTCGGGAAAATCCCGGAGGCCATGGAGCTCCCCAACCTTATCTCTGTTCAAAGGGAATCCTTTGAGCGTTTTAAGGACGAGGGCCTTCGTGAGGCGTTCAAGGAATCCAGCCCCATCCAGAGCCAGAACCATGTTCTCGAGGTTACCTTCGGCGAGCATCAGTTCGGCGACCCCGCGCACACCGTCGAGGAGTGCCGCGAGAAGGATATGACCTATCAGGCTCCGCTTCTGACCGACGTCCGTCTTACCAACAAGGAGACCGGCGAGATCAAAGAGCAGCTCGTCTTCATGGGCGACTTCCCCATGATGACCGATCAGGGCACCTTCATCATCAACGGTACCGAGCGTATCGTCGTCTCGCAGCTCGTCCGCTCCCCGGGCGTGTACTACAGCTCCGAGATGGATTCGGGTAAGCAGATCTACAAGGCCCAGATCATCCCGTCCCGCGGTGCCTGGCTTGAGTTTGAGGTCGACAAGCGCGACCAGCTCATGGTCTCCATCGACCGTAAGCGCAAGCAGAGCGCCACGATGTTCCTGCGCGCCCTTGGCATCGCCGTCACCAACGACGACATCATCGAGCTGCTCGGCAACTCCGATGTGATCAAGCGCACCCTGGAGCGCGACACCGCCCTCACCCGCGAGGATGCCCTCATCGAGATCTACCGTCGCCTGCGCCCGGGCGAGCCTCCCACCGTGGACGCTTCCCGCAGCCTGCTCGAGGGCCTGCTCTTCAACCCGCAGCGCTACGATCTGGCCCGCGTCGGTCGTTACAAGGTCAACAAGAAGCTCAACCTCACCACCGAGGAAGAGGTCACGGTGCTCACCGACGAGGATATCGTCGCGACGCTGCGCTACCTGCTGTCCCTCGCTGCCGGCGAGCAGGGCTTCAAGGTCGACGACATCGACCACTTCGGCAACCGCCGCATCCGTACCGTCGGTGAGCTCGTCGCCAACCAGTTCCGTATCGGCATGAGCCGTATGGAGCGCGTCGTCCGTGAGCGAATGAGCTCCCAGGACATCGACGAGATTACCCCGCAGTCGCTCATCAACATCCGCCCGATCGTGGCCTCCATCAAGGAGTTCTTCGGTTCCTCGCAGCTCTCGCAGTTCATGGACCAGGCGAACCCCCTGACCGGTCTGACCCACAAGCGCCGTCTGTCCGCACTCGGCCCTGGCGGTCTTGCCGGCCACAAGTCCGGCTCCAGTCGCCGCACCAACGTGCCGACGGCCGTCCGCGACGTTCACAATTCGCACTACAGCCGCATGTGCCCGATCGAGACCCCCGAAGGCCCCAACATCGGCCTGATCGGCTCGCTCGCCCTCTACGCCCGCGTCAACGAGTATGGCTTCATCGAGGCCCCGTTCCGTCGTGTCGAGAACGGTGTTGCCACCGACCAGATCGACTGGATGACCGCCGACGAGGAAGAGAAGCACGTCATCGCGCCGGCCAACACGCCGCTCGATCCCAAGACCAACGAGTTCATCACGACCGATGCCGAGGGCAAGATCGTCCGCCCGCACACCGTGATCGCCCGTACCCGCGACTTCGACGGCTCCTTCGGCGCTCCCGCTGACGTGCCCGTCGAGGACGTCGACTACATGGACGTCTCGCCGCGTCAGATGCTCTCCGTCGCAGCCACGCTGATCCCGTTCCTTGAGCACGACGACGCCAAGCGTACGCTGATGGGCGCTAACATGCAGCGTCAGGCCGTGCCGCTGGTTCACCCCGCCGCTCCCTATGTCGGTACCGGCATGGAGCGTCGCGCCGCTCTGGACTCCGGCGAGGTCACCCTGGCCAAGAACGCCGGCGAGGTCATCTTTGCCGACGCCGCCAAGATCATCGTCAAGCATGCCGGCGGCATGGATGAGTATCACCTGGCCAAGTACCAGCGCTCCAACCAGTCCACCTGCATCAACCACCGTCCGCTCGTGCGCGTCGGTGACACCGTTGAGCAGGGCGAGCCTCTGGCCGACGGTCCTTCGACCGATCACGGCGAGCTCGCGCTGGGCCAGAACCTCACCGTGGCCTACATGCCGTGGGAAGGCTTTAACTACGAGGACGGTATCGTCGTGTCCGAGCGCCTGGTGGCCGAGGACCTGCTGACGACCATCAACATCACCCGTCACGAGATCGACGCCCGCGACACCAAGCTCGGCCCCGAGGAGATCACCCGCGAGATCCCGAACCTCTCCGAGGACATGCTTGCCAACCTCGACGAGGACGGCATCATCCGCATCGGCGCCGAGGTCGGCCCTGGCGACATCCTGGTCGGCAAGGTCACGCCTAAGGGCGAGAGCGCTCTGACCGCCGAGGAGCGCCTGCTGCGCGCCATTTTCGGTGCCAAGGCCCACGACGTCCGCGACACCTCCCTTAAGATGCCTCACGGCGCTTACGGCCGTGTCATCGACGTCGTCCGCTTTAGCCGCGAGAACGGCGACGACCTGGCCCCCGGCGTCAACGAGCAGGTGCGCGTCTACGTCGCCCAGCGTCGTAAGATCCAGCAGGGCGATAAGATCGCCGGCCGCCACGGCAACAAGGGTGTTATCTGTAACGTTCTGCCGGTCGAGGACATGCCCTACATGGCTGACGGTACCCCGATCGACGTTATCCTCAACCCGCTGGGCGTTCCTTCGCGTATGAACGTCGGCCAGCTGCTCGAGTGCCACCTTGGCTGGGCTGCTGCGTGCGGTTGGGATACCGAGCAGGCCGACTCCGACAAGTACGTCCCCGGTCCGTTCTTCACCGCGACGCCCGTCTTCGACGGCGCCAAGGAGGACGAGATCGCTGAGGTCATCCGTCGTGCCAACAAGAACATGCTCAACAAGGCCACCGCTGCCTTTGGCGATCACATGCGTCCCGAGTTCGTCACCCAGCTTGACGAGCGCGGCAAGACCCGTCTGTTCGACGGCCGCACCGGCGAGGAGTTCCGCGAGCCCATTACCGTGGGTACGTCCTACATCCTCAAGCTCGGCCACATGGTCGACGACAAGATCCACGCCCGTTCGACCGGCCCTTACAGCCTGGTTACCCAGCAACCGCTGGGCGGCAAGGCTCAGTTCGGCGGCC
>CAJLVJ010000058.1 GCA_905210085.1 uncultured Collinsella sp.
GGCGCTGGATTCCCGAAGAGCGCATTATCGAGGTCTACGAGATCCCCTACACCACCAAGACCGATGTCATCATCGAGCGCATCGTCAAGCTCTCCAAGGAGGGCAAGGTCAAGGAGATCGCCGACATCCGCGACGAGACCGACCTCTCGGGCCTGCGCATCGCCATCGACCTTAAGCGCGGTGTCGACCCCGACAAGCTCATGGCCAAGCTCTATCGCTCGACCACGCTGCAGGATTCGTTCTCGTGCAACTTCAACGTGTTGGTCGATGGTTACCCTCGCGTTATGGGCGTGCGTCAGATCCTGCACGAGTGGGTCAAGTGGCGTATTGAGTCCACGCGTCGCCGCATTAACTTTGACCTGGGAAAAAAGTCCGAGCGCCTGCACCTGTTGCACGGCCTCGAGGCGATCCTGCTCGACATCGACAAGGCGATCGCCATCATCCGTGGCACCAAGCTCGAGGCCGAGGTCGTGCCCAACCTTATGCGCGGCTTCGACATCGACGAGACCCAGGCCGAGTTTGTTGCCGAGCTCAAGCTCCGCAACATCAACGAGGAGTACATCCTCAACCGCACCAAGGACATCGCTAAGCTTGAGGGCGAGATTGCCGAGCTTGAGGAGATCCTCTCCAGCGAGGAGAACATCAAGAAGGTCATCAGCGACGAGCTGGCCGCGGTCAACAAGAAGTATGTGATGCCGCGCCGCACGGGCAGGATCGAGCCCCACGAGGTCATCGAGGTAAGCCTGGAACCCGAAGTCGAGGAGTATCCGGTTACCATCATGCTCTCGCGCGAGGGCTACCTCAAGAAGATGACCGACCGCGTGCTCAAGAAGGCGACCACGCTCAAGTACAAGGACGGCGATAAGCCCTTTATCGAGTTCCCGTCCTCCAACACCCACGAGCTGCTGGTCTTTACCAACAAGAGCCAGGTGTACAAGTGCAAGGTTGCGGCATTTGAGGATACCAAGTCGGCCCAGCTGGGCTCGTATCTGCCCACCGATCTTGAGATGGAACCCGACGAGAGCGTCATCTGGGTCATCGACCCCGAGAACTACAAGGCCGATGTGCTGTTTGTCTTTGAGAACGGCCGTGTGGTGCGCGTCGCGCTTTCTGGATACGTCACCAAGACCAACCGCAAGCGCCTCAAGAACGCCATCTACGGCGGCAGCAAGCTGCTGTATGCCCAGGTGCTCAACACAGATCGTGACATCGCGCTGGTCTCGAGCGACTACCGCCTGATGAACTTCAACACGTCGTTGCTCAAGACCAAGACGACTACCAACACGCAGGGCGTCCAGGCCTTTACGGCCAAGAAGGGCCGCTCGGTCACCACCGTCGGCACGACCGAGGAGATCCTTGGCGCCGGCGTCTCGGCCGAGAAGTTCACCGCGCAGAGCCTCCCCTCAGCCGGTGCCCTCATGAAGGAAAACGACATGCCGAGCCTGTTTGACTAGGTGCCACGGCAACGAGACCGTTAGATACTTCGCAAAGCGACGAGGCCCGGAGCGCAACGGCATTGCGCCCGGGACTCGTCGTTTTTCTTCTCAACTATTTCTTAACGCAGATAAATTGATTTCTGCTTATTTTTCTGCGTAAAAAATGTCAGCGCCGCTGCTTCGATGCCCTTTGGTCGGTCGTTAGCAAAACTTGCAAAAATTAGCAAAACTTGCAAAGGAGACACCATGGAGTACAGCAAGAACCCCTTTACCCCGACGTTCGGAAGTATCCCTCCCTTTCTAGCGGGTCGCGAGCATATTCTGCGTGACATCAACCGTGGTTTTATCAACGGCCCGGGAGATCCAAACCTGTCGACTATTTTTACGGGCGTAAGGGGAACGGGCAAGACGGCGCTTCTCTCGCTCCTTTCAGAAACGGCGCTTGAACACGGTTGGATCGCAGCAAATGTCTCCGCCATGCCAGGCATGCTCGAAGATATTATCAAGCGAACCAAAGAAGCCGCAGATGGCTACCTCTCACAGCCTCATGCGCGCATAAACGGCGTTCAAATTGGTCCAGTGGGCATCGATTGGACATATGCTCAAGAGGTCCAGGGCAACTGGCGCACACGCATGAATGGCATCTTTAAGCAACTCGAAAAACATGACATCGGACTTCTCATTACCATCGATGAAGTCACCGTCGATCTCGAAGAAATGCTTCAATTTGCCTCTGTTTACCAGCACTTTGTACGCGAAGGTAAAAAAGTTGCCCTACTCATGGCAGGACTGCCCTACAAAGTATCGGCGTTGCTGCGTAACGATTCCGTCTCGTTCCCCAGGCGTTCCCAATATCATCAGTTAGGACGAATCACTGACGTTGAAATTGCAAACGCGTTTCGCAAAACCGTTGAGGCCGGAGGACGTTCAATCACACCAGAAGCGCTCGAGAATGCTGTGAAGGCCGTCGACGGATTCCCCTACATGATGCAGCTCGTCGGATATCGCACTTGGGATGTTTCGGAGAACTCGCCCCAAATCAGTGCATCCGATGTCCAGCAGGGTTCCCTACTCGCACGCATGGAGCTGCGTGATCGCATTCTCGAAACGACCTATCGAGAGCTTTCCGATAAAGACATTGAGTTTTTACTCGCGATGCTGCCCGATTCTGGCCCCAGCAGGGTCTCGGAGATAGCCAAACGCATGGGCGTCGCCAGCAACTACGCAAGCCAATACAAACGCCGCCTTCTCGAGGACGGCGTCATCGGGGAACGTGGGCGTGGTCTCGTTGGCTTTGACATCCCCGCATTCAGGGAGTTCCTGAGCGAGAAAGTCTCCTAGCACGCGGAGATTGTCCATAAGGACATCAACGCATGGCAATCAGTAATCCTCTTGGTAAGGGAAGTAGGCTTTCCGCCAACGCTGATTGCCATGCGTTCTTCTTGTCCTTAGGCGAGCTTGCGAGCGAGCTCTCGCACCTCTTTCAACTTGGGCGACGATGCCATGCTGTCGCGCTCGGTCATACCGCTGATGGCGACAATGCCCTGGTCCTCCCACTTGCAGTACGCACAGGTCGACTTGTACATAGCGATCGCCGCATCATAGACGCCCTCGCTGTGGCTATCGAGCAAAAGGGCCGTCTTGGTGAACGGGAAGCCCGTGGCACCGAAGGCGTACAGGCGGTCGATGGCGGCCTTCTCCTGCGCAGTGATATCAAACCAGTAGATAGGCGAAGCGAAGACAACCATGTCGGCGTCTTTCAGCGACTCGATCACGTTGGCCATGTCATCCTTCTGCACGCAAGTGCCCTCGTGGGCGAAGCAATACTGACACCCCAGGCAACCAGCGATTTTCTTGCTGGCAACACGGACGACCTCGACCGTATGGCCGCCCTCGCGCGCGGTCTCGGCAAACGCCTCGACCATGGTGTCGGTATTGGCGCCCTTACGCGGGCTGCCGCTCAACACAACGATATTCATAGGAATCTCCCTTCTTCATGCCGCAGGCGCGCGGCATACATTTCGTTGTAACCAAAACGGATGGAGCTATTCAGTCGTCTGCAGGCCACATCTCTCGTCAGTGTTCTCTAGACATAATCTCACCGCCTGATAACTCCTCGACTGTCTTGACTCTCTCTCCGAAAATTGAACAGCAAATCGTTGCTCGCAAAGTATCGACTGTGAGAAAATTAGCTTGAGCTTTCTCCCTGCTCGCATAAGCGTTCGCGTGAAAGAGCCTAGCCGCATCGGCCAGGCGCAATATAGATCCGCGGAAACCGGCCTACGAACAAGGAGCGTCTTATGTATGGACAGCATGTTGCACCGCAGACCCATAACAAACGGACTGGCCTGTCTATCCGCGATGTCAAGCGTCATGCAGACGCCAGAATCGCCGCCTTCGGAGTAAGCATTCTTGTGGCAGGACTGCTTTTGCTACCCTGCGCAGCACTGGCGACAGAAATGCCCGAAACCGATGTCGCAGCACCCATTACCTGCGACGAAGCCAACGCAGAAGGCAGCCTCACAGTTACCACCGTTGTCGACCATAACTATGACCTGGAGCTCCCTCCTGCCTTCATGTTGGTCCAGAATGAGGCGTTTGTATACGATTTCCCCGACAAACCCGAGGACTTCATCTACGGGCTTAACGACACCGTCCATCTCTTCAAGATCGACACCGATACCGAAGGCCTTATAAAAACCGAGAACCCCAAAGAGGCCAGCGTCTCTATTGCCCTGACCATGATCGACAATCACGTTAGAGCAACCGCTGTCTTTACAGGCGGCTACGCCGACGACCAAATCCCTTACAGACTGAACCTCACCAGCTCAACCCGCCTTGGCACACACGTTGACCGCGACTTCGACAGCGGGCAGGGGATTATGCACGAGACGCGGCACGATTACTACATCCGCTACGTCTTCGACAGCGACGTGCACTTGATTGCAACCGATACGAGCGGTTCCAAACCCGATCCAAGTGTTAAACCGAGCCCAGAGGTCAAACCCGAACCGGAAACCAAGCCCGACCCCACACCGCAGCCCAAGGCAGAAAAGCCCGCGGCAAATCCCGTTTCCACTAAGGCAGTAGCGGCGGTTAAACCAGCCGGGACCACCCTACCCGCGACGGGCGACAACGGTGCGATGGCTGTCGCCCTGAGTGTTGCCGGTGGCGCAGTTACAGCAGTTGGTATTTCCGCAACAAGGCGTCGCAACCGCTAGCCAGCATTTCGTACCCCGCAGACAAAGCTCTATCCCCGCTCCGATGAGCTTTACTCACCGAGAAGTTTCTTCCCCACGGAAATGAGTTTCTTTCCAACGGCCGCCTTCACGCCAATCATTACAACCACGTGGGCAGTGCGGGCTTCGAGATCCGCAGCGATGATGTCCCCCGATGCCCGCACTGCGGCTGGCAGCTTGTGCCGTGGGTGCGAGACGACACGTTTTTGCTGGGCACGGTATAGCGCGAGAGTCTCGAACGATACGAGCGCTTCGTGCGCGAGCGCGGTAGTAACCGCGTGCTGTTGCTGGAGCTCGGCGTGGGCGAGATGACCCCCGGCATCATTACACTCCCGTTCTGGAGCATGACCGCAAAGCTGCCGGATGCGCACCTGCTGAGCGTGAACATCTCGGGCGATTCGGCTCCGCTGCAGCTTGGAAGCAAGGCAGAGGCGATCCAGGCAGACTTGGGTGCCTTGTTCTCGGCGGCGCGGGCCGACGACTAGTAGCGCGGCGAGGCATCTTGCCGCAAACCGTCCTCGCTAAATGCATGACCGTTAATAAGTAAAAAGCAAGGTGCGTCTTATTTCAAATACTCCTCAAAGAACGCTTTCAGTTTTTCAAACGGAATGACGTCCATCTGATCGTAAAGGTCGGTGTGGTTGGCGCCGGGGATGATGAGCAATTCCTTGTTGTCCCCAGTCAGCTTGTTGTACGCGGTTTCGCTGAAATACCGGGAGTGCGCCTTCTCGCCATGCACCAGCAGCACGGCAGAGCGGATCTCGCCGGCGTACTGCAAGATCGGCATATTCAAAAACGACAGCGAAGATGTCACATTCCAACCGCCATTGGAGCCCAGGCTGCGGGGATGGTAACCTCGCGGAGTCTTGTAGTAGGCGTAATAGTCCGCCACAAACTGCGGCGCGTCATCGGGCAGCTGATCGACCACGCCGCCCGCCAGCGCGTAGCTGTCATTTTTATAGTCCTCGGTGCGCTGCGCGTTCAGCGCTTTACACTTTTCGAAGCGCGCCTGCTCGGAATCCTCGGCGTCAAAGTAGCCGTTTGCGGTCACGCGGGTCATATCGTACATGGTCATAGCTGCGGTGGCCTTGATGCGGGTGTCGATGGCTGCGGCATTGATTGCCATGCCGCCCCAGCCGCAGATGCCGATGATGCCGATGCGCTCCGGATCGACGTTTTCCTGTACCGAGAGGAAATCCACCGCTGCGCAGAAATCCTCGGTGTTGATGTCCGGCGATGCCACATAGCGGGGCGCACCGCCGCTCTCGCCGGTATAGGACGGGTCGAAGGCAATCGCGAAAAAGCCCAGCTCCGCCATTTTCTGCGCATAAAGGCCGGACGTTTGCTCCTTCACCGCGCCAAACGGACCGCTGACGGCGATGGCAAGCAGCTTGCCCTCCACGTTCTTTGGCACGTAGACGTCGGCCGCCAGCGTGATGCCGTATCGGTTGTGGAAAGTCGCCTTGCTGTGCTCAACCTTGTCGTTTTTGGGGAACACCTTGTCCCATTCCTGCGTCAGTTTCAACTGCTCCATGCCTAAGCCTCCTTGTCGGTCGCTTTAAGGTATTGCTCGTCGATCACGGGCTCCAACCACTCGTTGGAGGCCTCCTCGCCCGGAACCTCCAGCGCGAGATGGGAGAACCAGCTCTCGGGCGCGGCTCCGTGCCAATGTTTCACACCCGGGGCGATGTTGACCACGTCGCCAGGGCGCAGCTCCTGTGCCGATTTGCCCCATTCCTGGTAAAACCCTCGACCGGCCACGCAGACGAGGATCTGTCCGCCACCGCTTTTGGCGTGATGGACGTGCCAGTTGTTGCGGCAGCCGGGCTCGAACGTCACGTTGTAGACGCCGACCTGCTCGGTGGAAAGGGGCGCGAGGTAGCTTTGCCCGATAAAGTACTTCGCAAATGCGTCGTTGGGGGCACCGATAGGAAAGGCCATCTCGTTTTGGTGTCGGGCCTTTGCGTCGGCGCCGTCGTCCTCGTCCGCCCAGACCTCCTTCGCCATGCGGAAGGCCGCCCACGCCTTGGGCCATCCCGCGTAAAACGCCGCGTGCGTAATGATTTCCGCTATCTCAGCCCTGGTCACCCCGTTGTTCTTTGCAGACATCAGATGATATTGGAACGAGGAGTCCGTCAGCCCCTGCGCCATCAGGGCAACCATCGTCACTATGCTGCGGTCACGCAAGGAAAGCTCGCCCTCCCGGCTCCACACCTCGCCGAACAGCACGTCGTCGTTGAGCTGTGCGAATTTGGGGGCAAAGTCCCCTAGAGCATCCCTACCCGCCGTCTGTTTAATTGCCATGATCGATTTCCTCCTATCGATGGTTCTGGACACTAATCTGTCTCCGCGCGGCTAAGTAGCCCGCCTAGATTTCCATGCCCATTCGTTGCGCCTGTTCCAGAGCGGGATGCCCGGCGATATCGCCCACACCGTTCACGCCGCCGGCGAAAACCGTTTTGCCCATTACGGACCACCCCTTGCGCTACCGATTTGTATTGACGAGAATGAAGGTAATACCTAAACCTGACTTTAGGTCAAGGAATGAATTCGAGATTTATTCGGAGGGGCCATGTACACAATCGGACAGGTGGCGGAAATGTTCGGCTTGCCCGCCTCAACGCTGCGGTATTACGACAAGCAGGGATTGTTCCCGGGGCTGGAGCGGACGTCCGGCATTCGCCGATTCGGCGATACGGAACTCGAGGCGCTTCGGGTCATCGAATGCCTGAAGAAGGCGGGAATGGAGATCAAGGACATCCGTCTGTTCATGGAATGGTGTGCAGAGGGTCCATCAACATACCCCCAGCGCAAGGCCATGTTCGAGGAGCGGAAGGCCCACATGGAGTCGGAGATCGCGAAGATGAACCGTGCCCTGGACATGTTGAAGTTCAAATGCTGGTACTACGAGCAAGCGATTCAAGATGGCAGCGAGGATAGGCTGGAGACGCTGATTCCCGGCAATTTGCCGGAAGAAATCAAAGGCGCCTACGAAAACGCACACGCTCGATAAAGCCGTTCGCTATCCATGGGACTCTGGCAAGGAGCTCCTTCCGAACAGAACGAAAAAGAAAGCCTCCGAACCAAAAGGTCCGGAGGCTGTTATTTCCGCTATTCCCACTCGGCAATAGGAGTCACTGGCCAAAAGCTTGTCAACATCAAAACAAGTCCTCAATCTATCGATTCTACGTGAGGCAATGGTCCTCATTTGATGCCCGCACTGTTTGCGCACTAGGGAGCAAAAGAATCTGGCCGCCGCTCAAATAAGATCACCGCCATCTTGCATAAACGACGCCATGTTAAGGTGCCTGACGCCATCCCTCTCCTGCAATAGAGGATCAAGCGTGAACAAGTAGCGCGGATACCCATCCCTTATGTGGCCGAACGGCCTGTACTCGCGCTCCTCGACGCCTCTGTCGGCAATCGACATAGAGACCTGGATGTAGGCGTAAGCATTGCGCCTACGAGCGATGAAGTCACACTCGAGCTTCCCAATACGGCCCACAGAAAGCTCGTACCCGCGCGATGCAAGATAGAGGTAGAGCACGTTCTCCAACGCCGGCCCGTAGTTAATCCTCGCATCCGTGTTCATGGCGAAATAGAAGCCGGGATCAGCCAGGTAGTACTTCTCTTCGCGGATAAGCGATCGCCGAGACTTGAGATCGAACCTCGAGCAGCGATAAAGGATCTTCGCGTCAACAAGAATCTGGATATACCGATTGAGCGTTTCGCGCTTGATGGGAATCTTCTCGACATCATTGAAGTACGCAAGGAGGCTCTTCAGGTTCGTCGGCGCACCAAAGTTGTTGATGAGATACGTCTGGACGGCATCGAAAACCGAGACATTCTTAATCTTGTTCGAATGTTTGACGTCCTTTTCAAAGATCTCATGAATAACACTCTTGATATAGGTGCGCTTTTCATCCTCGCCCTCATACTCCAACGCTTTGGGAAATCCTCCAAGGGTCAGGTACTCGGTAAACTCTCCCACGAGAACGTCATTGACAGGCTTGCCGAGAAAACGCTTCATATCGATATATTCCGCAAAGTCGAGTGGGAACACCTCGAACTCGATATAGCGACCCGTCAGCTTTGTAACAAGCTGTCCAGAAAGCAGATATGAATTCGAACCGGTAATGAAGATGGACCAACCGCCATCTGTCCGGTAGCCGTTGATGAGCAGCTCGAATTCCTCTACGTTCTGAATCTCATCGATGAAGAGGTACTTCGTCCCCTCAGTGTCTGCTGGGGTCGACATGTCAATCAGATTTTCGAGCTCATCGGTCGTCTTGACCTTCCTGTTCTCCCGTGAGTCAAGGTCGATATAGATGATGTGGTCGCTCGCTACACCGGATTCCACAAGCTCGTCTGCGATTGATTGCATGAGACAGGATTTACCGCACCTGCGAACACCGGTGATCACCTTGATCATCCCGTCATCGTGGTAGAAACCACGCATTCGCTTCAGATACTTTTCACGTCGGTATATACGCAAGATGCACCCCTTTTTTTCAGTGTCCATTTTATCAGTTATGGGGGTACTTTTTTACATTTTATAAAAAAGCGTACCGATAACTTATTCTCACTTAGTTTCGGAAGTCGAGCAGGCGGTCGCGGTAGTACCCGTACTGCGCCCGGCGTACCTCGATTTCGGCGGGGATACCGTCGGTGAGCGATTTCGTTAGGGAGTCGAAGCGGTCGAGGATGTCGACGACCTTCTGCTGGGTGCCGATGGATGGGGCGGGAATCTCGACCCTCGATAAGTCCACAGGCGCGGCTTCGATTACCTTTTTTCGATTTAGCGTATTGCTCTTCAGATCATCGTGGTGTGCTCGTAGCCGCGCTCCACGAGGAGCCGCTCGGCAACGTCGAGAATCTTCTCGACCGTCTCCTTCGGGTACTTATTGCGTGCCACTGGCACCTCCGTCCTTGTTATCGCGATAAACATACCATGAGTGGCGTACGGGTCGAGAAGGGCTGGCGCCAAAAGAGCCCAACGGCCGTTACAGCTTCGTTAGAAACGCGCCTCACCATGGATGGTGAACCCGAAAGGTAAGGCACGCGGGCACGGCGACTCGGCCCGCGCGCCCGGAAGAGAAAGGACGAACCCATGGGTTACATGCTCGAGACGCGCGGGCTCACCAAGCGCTTCGGCCGCGGCGACCAGGCGCAGGATGCCGTGGCCGACGTGAGCCTTCATATCCGCGAGGGCGAGGTGTACGGGCTGCTCGGCCCCAACGGCGCCGGCAAGTCGACAACGCTCAAGATGATCTGCGGGATGCTGCGGCCGACGGCCGGGGAGATCCTCTTTGCCGGGCACGCCTGGCGCCGCGAGGACCTCTACGCAATCGGCAGCCTCATCGAGGAGGCGCCGCTCTACCCCAACCTCACCGCGCGCGAGAACCTGCGCGTGCGCACCACGCTGCTGGGCCTTCCCGAGAGCCGCGTAGATGAGGTGCTCGCCGCCGTGGACCTCGCGGACACCGGGAAGAAGCGCGCCGGGCGCTTCTCGATGGGCATGCGGCAGCGCCTGGGGCTCGCGCTGGCGCTGATCGCTCGGCCACGCCTGCTTGTGCTCGACGAGCCCACCAACGGACTCGACCCCATCGGCATCGAGGAGCTGCGCGACCAGATCCGCGGCTTCGCGGCGGCGGGTACGACGGTGATCGTCTCGAGCCACATCCTTTCCGAGGTGCAGCAGATGGCGGACACCATCGGCATCATCTACGGGGGGCGCCTCGCCTACGAGGATGCGCTTCGACCCGGGCAGGACCTCGAGGTGGATTGGCTACACTGATGTGGACAGTTCCGGGAGGGGCGCGAGAGACGGGAGGG
>CAJLVJ010000059.1 GCA_905210085.1 uncultured Collinsella sp.
GAAGCATGCTCATTGCATTGCAGGGCGCCGTTTCGCAGGGCGTCCTCTGGGGCATCATGGTGCTCGGCGTGTTTATCACGTTCCGCCTGCTCGACATCCCCGATATGACCTGCGACGGCAGCTTTGCCCTCGGCGGCTGCGTTTGCGCCGTGCTCATCGTCAACAATAACGTCGACCCCTTGCTCGCCGTGCTGGCCGGCATGTGCGCCGGTGCCATCGCGGGCGCCGTCACGGGCATCTTGACCACCGTCTTTGAGATTCCCGCAATCCTCGCCGGAATCCTTACGCAGATCAGTCTGTGGTCCATCAACCTGCGCATCATGGGCAAATCCAACACGCCCATCCTTGCCAAGGGCACCATCTTCTCATCCGTCAGCCACATGACGGGCCTGCCGCAGTCCACCGTTGCCATCATCCTGGGCATTGTGCTGGCCGTGGCCATCGTCGCCATCCTGTACTGGTTCTTCGGCACCGAGATCGGCTCGGCACTGCGTGCCACCGGCAACAACGAGTACATGATCCGCGCCCTGGGCGTCAACACCAACTCCACCAAGATGATCGCCCTCGTGCTCTCCAACGCCCTCATCGGCCTTTCGGGCGCGCTCATCTGCCAGAGCCAGAAGTACGCCGACATTGGCATGGGCACCGGTGCCATCGTTATCGGTCTTGCCGCCATTGTTATCGGCGAGGTGCTCGGCCGCCTGCTGCCCGGCGGTCTGACGCAGTTTAGCGTCCGCCTGGCCTCTGCCGTCTTTGGCTCCGTGGTCTACTTCCTCATCCGCGCCATCGTGCTGCAGCTGGGCATGGACGCCAACGACATGAAGCTGCTCTCCGCCGTAATTGTCGCTGTGGCCCTGTGTGTGCCCGTGGTTTGGGAGCGCTACAAGCTCCGCAGCTCCTATACGAGGGGAGATGAGGCAGATGCTTAAGCTCTCGCACGTCAAAAAGACCTTTAACAAGGGCACCGTCACCGAGAAGCGCGCGCTCACCGGCGTCGATCTCACCCTTAACGACGGCGACTTTGTAACCGTGATCGGCGGCAACGGCGCCGGCAAGTCCACGCTGCTCAACATGATCGCCGGCGTGTATCCGCTCGATTCGGGTGTCATCGAGCTCGACGGCAACGATATCTCGCGTCTGAGCGAGTCGCAGCGCGCCAAGTACCTGGGCCGTGTGTTCCAGGACCCCATGCGCGGCACCGCAGCCGACATGCAGATTGCCGAGAATCTGGCCCTCGCCAAGCGCCGCGGCCAGCGTCGCGGTCTTTCGTGGGGCGTCACCAAGGCCGAGAAGGACGAGTACGTTGAACTGCTCAAGCGCTTGGACCTTGGCCTGGACACACGCCTCAACGCCAAGGTCGGCCTGCTCTCGGGCGGCCAGCGCCAGGCACTCACCCTGCTGATGGCCACGCTCACCAAGCCGCGTCTGCTGCTGCTCGACGAGCACACGGCGGCCCTCGACCCCAAGACGGCATCGAAGGTGCTCAACCTGACCGAGGAGATTGTCGACGAGAACCACCTGACCACGCTCATGGTCACGCACAACATGAACGACGCCATCCGTCTGGGCAACCGTCTGATCATGATGCACGAGGGCCACGTGATCTACGACGTGGCGGGCGATGAGAAAAAGTCGCTCACCGTGGCCGACCTGCTGCAGAAGTTCGAGGAGGTCTCGGGCGGCGAGCTCGCCAACGACCGCATGCTGCTGAGCTAACGACCTAGAAAACCACCACAAAGGGGACAGGCACCTTTGTGGTGGTTTTTGTTAAGGACTAAGGAGGCTGCCATGAAAAGATTCGTCCCCCGCCTTGCGTTAACCGCCGCGTTAATCTGGAAGCGCCGCCGCTAAGCTACACCGCCGGGCCTTGCAGCCCCGCCGTGCAGACCTTATATCAAGCACAGAAGCCCGTCCGATGTGATCGAACGGGCTTTTGGTGGGTATCATGGTTGGACGATTATGAGGAGGTTTCCCCACATGGAATTGTTTGAACCGATTCTTCATTTCTTTGAGCAACGGTGGGTCCACAACATCATCTGGGCCGTCATCTTGGTAATAGGCACCGCCATCGCCACCAAGGTCGTATCCAAGACCCTGCGCCACCTGCTCAACCGCGACGACAACCCGCTTCCGGCATCGAGCATCTTCATCAACATCGCGCGCGCCATCATCTGGATGATTGGCGGCAGCTTTATCCTCGACAATTGCTTTGGCATTAATGCAAACGCCCTCGTCGCCGCTCTTGGCGTCGGCGGCATCGCCATCTCGCTCGGCTTTCAGGACACGCTGTCAAACCTTATCGGTGGCATGCAGGTGACCTTTATGGGCATCATCAAGCCCGGCGACAATATCGAGGTCGGCGGCGTGTCGGGCGTGGTCCAAGACATCACCTGGCGCCATACGACCATCGAGGACGCCTGCGGGCAAACCATCATCGTCCCCAACTCCAACATCTCCAAGAACACGCTCGTGCATTTGATGCCCTTTGGGCGCGTTGCCGTGCCCGTCGCGGTCAAGGACACGTCCAAGTGGGCTTCACTGGACGCGCTGGCAGATGAACTCACCGACGCCACCAAGGCCGCCGTGCTTCCCATCTCGAGCTTTGACAAGGAGCCGTATGTGCTCTTTAGCGAGATCGGCGACTTTGGCATCAAGGGCAAGATCATCTTTATCGTCAGTGACGACAGCACCACCTTTACGGCAGCCGACGCCTGCATCCGCGCCATCGCCCCCATCATCGCCTAAAACCACCACAAAGGGGACAGGCACCTTTGTGGTGGTTTCGCATCGTGGTACCATGGTTCATATCGTTGTTTAAACGACTAAGGGAGTAGACACCATGGAAGAGGCCTATCGTCAAGCACGCAAGCGCGGCGAGCAGGGACGCCGTCGCGCCATCAGCCAAAGCGAGCACCCGTACCTTACGGACCTCGACGGCCTCGTTTCCCAACTCCCCTTAGGCCAGCGAGAGAGCGTCGGCCTGAGGGACATTCCGCTCGAAATGGTCGTCGGCACGGTTACCAAGGGCCGTCAGTCCGCCTTTTCGTGCAACTTTATGCCCCTGCTGCCGTTTAGCACCGAATTCGCCCGCAAGTGGTCCAACCTCTACGACATTCAGGTAACCGAGGGCTATCGCGACCCCATCATCGTCACCGAGTTCATGCATCGGTTCTACGTCCAGGAGGGCAACAAGCGCGTCAGCGTCCTCAAATTCCTGGACGCCCCGACGGTTTCGGCCAAGGTCACCCGTCTCTACCCCGGCAAATGGGATTCCGTCGAAAGCCGCCTGTACGGCGAGTTCTGCGCGTTTTGGCGCGTCTGTCCCCTATACGAGATCGAGTTCTCGCGTGAGGGAAGCTACGAAACACTCGCCAAGATGCTCGGTCAGAACCTTATCAAAAAATGGCCGCGGAAAAAGGTCGACTGCCTGCGCCACACCTTCCTACTCTTTAAGCGTGCCTACCTTCGCGCGGGCGGCGACCACCTGGACATTACGCCCGCCGACGCCATGCTCGTCTACCTCAATGTGTACAACCAGGACCGCCTGCTGGATACGCCGACGGATATCGTCGTAAACCGCCTGTGCAAGATTTGGCGTGAGTTGGTCATTGCCGGCAAAAATGACGAGGACAAGGTCGATCTTGTCGAGGCACCGAGCGTCGATGAGGAGGAGTCGCCCGCCAAGTCCACCTCCGGCGTGTTCAACTTCTTTATGGGAAAGACCGTTTATTCGGCGGCCAACCCTCTGCGCATCGCCTTTATCCATGAATTCCCCTGTGCATCGTCGAGCTGGGACAGCCTGCACGACCAAGGGCGCCAGTATCTCGACGAGCACTTTGGCGGCATCGTGCGCACCGAGGCATTCGAGGACTGCCACGATCCGGACGTGTTCTACGCCGCCGTGGAGACCGCCGTCAAGCACGGGGCGAAGGCCATCTTCTCGACTTCACACCGCCTGATGGAATATACGCTCAGGGCCGCCGTTGAGTATCCCCAGGTGCGATTCCTCAACTGCTCCATCGGCCTTCCCCACCAAAGCGTGCGTTCGTACTTTGGCAAGATGTACGAGGCCAAGTTCCTGCTGGGCGCCCTTGCCGCCAGCATGGCGGACAACCATCGCATTGATTACCACGCATCGGTCTTCGCCTCGGGCGCACTCAGCGAAATCAACGCCTTTGCGATTGGCGCCTCGTTGCTCGATCCCCGCGCGCAGGTAATCCTCACCTGGGGCGATGTGCCCGCCGGCGGTCTTGCCGAGGCCATGTGCCGCGAAGGCGTGAGTGTTATGACCGGCGCTGACATGTCAAAGTCGCTCGAAGACCCTACGGCCTACGGACTCCACCGCCTGGTCGGTGGCAAGGTTACCGGCATTGCCATGCCGGTATGGAACTGGGGCCGATACTACGAGCTTATCGTGCGCAGCTTGCTGCATGGCACGTGGGACGAGACCAGCGACGACAGCCAGGTTCGCGCCGTCAATTACTGGTATGGCATGAGCTCGGGCGTCATCGACATTCGCTACGCTCCGGGCCTGCCCTATCAGACGCGCAAGCTCGTTCAGCTGCTCCGCAATGGCATCGTCGAGGGTTCCATCAATCCATTTGGCGGCGAACTCCATAGCCAAGACGGCGTGGTGCAGATCGAGGGCTTTCCCCCGCTGCCGAGCACGCAAATCGTCGAGATGGACTGGCTGGCCGACAACGTGGTAGGCGCCATTCCGCAGCCCAACGATGAGCCGAAAGTTCGCGCCCTATGAAGATCCTTGCCGTAGCCGATACCGAAGAACGATGCCTTTGGGAGTGTTTTCGCAAGGAACGCTTTGAGGGTATCGACCTGATTTTGTCCGCCGGCGATCTGGACCCGGACTATCTTGAGTTTTTGGTCACCGTCATCAACAAACCGCTCATCTACGTGCGCGGCAATCACGATGACCGCTATGCACGTCATGCACCGGGCGGCTGTATCTGCGTCGAAGACACCGTGTACGTGTATCGCGGCGTCCGCATTGCGGGGCTTGGCGGCTCCATGCGCTACCGAGATGGCGCCAACATGTACACCGAGCGCGAGATGGCCAAGCGCGTGCGCAAGCTGTCACACAAAGTGAGTATGGTCGGCGGCTGCGATATCCTGCTCACTCACGCGCCCGCCGCCGGCGTGGGCGATCTGGATGATCTGCCGCATCGAGGATTCGAATGCTTTAACACGGCGCTTGAGTCCTGGGGGGCCGACTACATGGTGCACGGGCATGTGCACCAATGCTATGGCCACGATTTTCAACGTGAGCGGCAACACACGTGCGGGACGACGATCATCAACGCCTGCGGTTATACGCAGTTTGAGCTGGACGAGGCGCGCTACCCCATCCGTGGCTGGCAGGCAGCTTGGCTCAATTCGCAAACTATGCGCCGCGAGCTCAAGCGCCACGAGGCCATCGAGTCCTCAACCGCCAGAACACCCTGGTAACCACCTTTAAGGCTTGACGCTGCGCCGGCCCCAAGCACCCCATCTCGCCCCTCAAGCCGTCGCTCGCGTACCAAAGTACGCGTCGCTCCTCTTTCGGGACGACCTGGGGCACTTGGAACCGGCTCGCTGCGATGCCATAACATTGACGCCAAAGTGCCCAAACCACCACAAAGGTGCCTGTCCCCGTTGTGGTGGTTTTGGTCCGAGGCAGCAAGAAACCCGGACCTGCACGAGGCAGAACCGGGTTTCTTTAGCAATGCTTGCTTTGCTCAGGCAGTAACTAGCAGTTACTCAGCCAGGAAGTCACGCTGGACAGCGGGATCGACCTTGACGCCAGGGCCCATGGTGGAAGACACGGAGATGGACTTGACGTACTTGCCCTTAGCAGAAGAGGGCTTGACGCGCAGGATCTCGGTGTACAGCGCAGCGTAGTTCTCGACGAGCTGCTGCTCAGAGAAGGACTTCTTGCCCAGGGGCACGTGGCAGATGCCGTAACGGTCGGCGCGGTACTCAACGCGGCCGGCCTTGAGCTCGGAGACCATCTTGGCGACGTCCATGGTCACGGTGCCGAGCTTGGGGTTCGGCATGAGGCCACGGGGACCAAGGATCTTACCGATGCGGCCAACCTTGGCCATCATGTTCGGCGTAGCGATAGCGGCGTCGAAGTTGATCTCGCCCTTCTGGATCTGGGCGACGAGCTCGTCGGAACCGATGATGTCGGCGCAGGCAGCCTCGGCCTCGCGAGCCTTCTCGCCCTCGGCGAAGACGGCAACACGAACGGTCTTGCCGGTGCCGTGGGGCAGGGAGATGGAACCACGGATGTTCTGGTCAGCCTTACGAGTATCGATGCCCAGACGGAAGTGGGCCTCGACGGTCTCGTCGAACTTGGCGGTGTCGAGCTCCTTGATGAGCTTGGCAGCCTGAAGGGGGGTGTAGAGCGTGGCGCGGTCGATCTTCTCGGCAGCGGCGTTATAGCTCTTACCATGCTTAGCCATGTGCATTACCTCCTGTGGTTAAACGGGCGTGAGCCCTCCCACATCGTATCGTGTGCCCTATTGCACACATATAACGGGCGCCCCGGTCGGGGCACCCGTCATTACCTAAAGAAATCGCTACTCAGCGATGGTGACGCCCATGGAGCGGGCGGTACCGGCGATGATCTTCTTGGCGGCGTCAATGTCGTTGGCATTGAGGTCCGGCATCTTGATCTCGGCGATCTTGGTGAGCTGCTCCTGGGAGAGCTGACCAACCTTGTCGGCCTGCGGCTTAGCGGAACCAGACTTGAGGTTCAGCTCCTTCTTGATGAGGTGAGCCGCCGGCGGGGTCTTGGTGATGAAGGAGAAGGACTTGTCCTCGTAGACAGAAATCTCAACGGGGATGATGTCGCCCTTCTTGTCCTGCGTCTCGGCGTTAAAGGCCTGGCAGAACTGCATGATGTTCACGCCAGCAGCGCCCAGGGCGGGGCCGACGGGAGGAGCGGGGTTAGCGGCACCAGCAGGAATCTGGAGCTTAATGACGTTGGCAACCTTCTTCTCAGCCATGGTCATTCCTTTCGAATCACGAGTGTGAAGTACTTGCTATATCGTAAGCACGCACGTGTTAGAAGCACTCCTGAGATGAGCAGTCACAGAAGAAGCACGCTCGCGCGAACGGACGAAAACTTAAGCGATGACAGCGACCTGGTTTAAGTCGAGCTCGACCGGCGTCTCGCGGCCAAAGATCATCAGCGTGACCTTGAGCTTGCCAGCCTCGGTGTTAACCTCGGAGACCTTGCCATCAAAATCGGTAAGCGGGCCATCGGTGACGCGGACGGACGTGCCGACCTCAATATCAACCGAGGTGCGCTTGGGCGAATCGCCCTTACCGGGACGACGAGTCATCTTGTTGTACTCGTCGCGGGAAAGCGGAGCGGGCTTACCGTTGCCGCCCAGGAAACCGGTGACGCCAGGCGTGTTACGAACACACGTCCAAGCATCGTCATCCATCTCCATGCGGACCAGGACATAACCCGGGAAGATCTTGGAATCCTTGGTCTCACGCTTGCCACCCTCTTTAATCTCGGTGACACGCTCCATAGGAATCTCGATATCAAAGATACGGTCCTGCATGCCCATAGTCTCGATGCGATGCTCGAGATCGGACTTAACACGGTTCTCGTATCCAGAGTAAGTGTGAACGACGTACCAACGCTTAGACATGGTTTAGCCCCTCAATCCAGAGAACAGAGCAAGAGCCTCGCCAAAGCCAGCATCGAGCAGAGCGATGACGACGCCGACGACGATCAGAGAAGCGCAAACGACGACCGAGTAGTTCACGAGCTCCTTCTTATCGGGCCACGTGACACGCTTCATTTCGGATTTGACCGAAGCGAAATACTTCTTGGTGCGGGCGAAGAAACCAGGCTTCTCGTTCTTCTTGGACTTCGCAGCCTTCTCGTTCTTCTTGGCAACGGCCTTCTTGGCCTCAACCTTGGAGTTGGCGGCAGCGTTGTTGGCAGGCGCCTGCTGCTGAGCCTTCTTCTTGTTCTTCTTGTTGGCCATTTGGGTTACCTCCGCGCAATGCGCTTATACATGAGTAAACCGTAAGCCCCCAATTGGGAGCTTACGGAATAATGACTGGCACGCCAGGAAGGACTCGAACCCTCAACACTCGGTTTTGGAGACCGATGCTCTACCAATTGAACTACTGGCGTATGTGACTAGAGACTAGCGAGTCTCTTTGTGCAGCGTGTGGTGACGGCACCAGGGGCAATACTTCTTGATCTCCATACGATCAGGCATGGTCGACTTGTTCTTGGTGGTCGTATAGTTGCGGCGCTTGCACTCAGTGCACGCAAGAGTAACTAGAGTACGCATGTATCCTGAACCTTTCATTTCCGCCCCGTACGGGCACGAGTTGATACTTTATCAGCTCTACGTAAGTGCTGTCAACGAAAACCTCGAATCAATTGGTTCTCGGTGAACCCATTCATATTTGGAACACATCAATGGAGCCAACGAGATCTAATCGACGGTGCACCCAGGACCATAATCGATCCTCTCGACACCAGCAACGGCTCAATATCCATTGCAGAAAAGAACCCGGCACCCATATAAGTGCCGGGTTCTCTAAGTCAGCTATATCAAAGAGCTAATTTACTCAATGATCGTGGAGACGATGCCCGAACCGACGGTGTGGCCACCCTCGCGGATAGCGAAGCGCAGGCCCTCCTCCATGGCGATCGGGTGGATGAGGTCGCCCTCGATGGTGATGTGGTCACCAGGCATAGCCATCTCGGTGCCCTCGGGGAGCTTGACCGTACCGGTAACGTCGGTGGTACGGAAGTAGAACTGAGGACGATAACCATCGAAGAACGGGGTGTGACGGCCGCCCTCCTCCTTGGTCAGAACGTAGATCTCGCCGGTGAACTTGGTGTGCGGGGTAACCGAACCGGGCTTGCAGAGAACCTGGCCGCGCTCGATGTCCTCGCGCTTGATGCCGCGGAGCAGCAGACCGACGTTGTCGCCAGCCTCGCAGAAGTCCATGGACTTACGGAACATCTCGATACCGGTAACGACGGTGTTCTGGGTATCCTTGATGCCGACGATCTCGACGGGCTCGTTGAGCTTGAGCTCACCGCGCTCGACACGGCCGGTAGCAACGGTACCACGGCCGGAGATGGTCATAACGTCCTCAACGGCCATCAGGAAGGGAAGGTCGTTGTTACGAGCAGGCGTCGGGATGTACTCGTCGACGGCCTTCATGAGCTCGCGAATGGCGTCCATCCACTTGGCGTCGCCCTCGAGAGCGCCCAGAGCGGAACCACGGATGACGGGGATGTCGTCGCCGGGGAAATCGTACTCGGAGAGGAGCTCACGGGTCTCCATCTCGACGAGGTCGATGAGCTCGTCATCGTCAACCATGTCGCACTTGTTCAGGAAGACGACGATGTAGGGAACGCCGACCTGACGGGCGAGCAGGATGTGCTCGCGGGTCTGAGCCATGGGGCCGTCGGTAGCGGCGATGACCAGGATAGCGCCGTCCATCTGAGCAGCACCGGAGATCATGTTCTTGACGTAGTCAGCGTGGCCCGGGCAGTCAACGTGAGCGTAGTGACGGGCAGCAGTCTCGTACTCGACGTGGGAGACGGAAATCGTAATGCCGCGCTCGCGCTCCTCGGGAGCCTTGTCGATGTTCTCGAACGCAGTGAAGTCAGCCTTGCAGCCCTCGGTCTCGGAGAGAACCTTGGTGATGGCAGCGGTCAGCGTGGTCTTGCCGTGGTCGACGTGACCAATGGTGCCGATGTTAACATGCGGCTTAGTGCGCTCAAACTTCTCTTTGGCCATAAAGCCCTCCTCTTAACAGGTCGTCCCCGGACGGGACTTTGCCTTTATACCATAGTGGCTTCTCAACATACTATTGAGAAGCCACCGTGTTACCTATGGTAGCGGTGACTGGATTCGAACCAGTGACGCCACGGGTATGAACCGTGTG
>CAJLVJ010000060.1 GCA_905210085.1 uncultured Collinsella sp.
AGATGCAGATGTCCATGCTCAAGCTCCTGGGCTTTACCGAGGAGCGCGCCGAGTCTCAGTTTGGCTTCCTCATGGAGGCCCTCAAGTTTGGTGCGCCCCCGATGGGCGGTTTCGCTCTGGGTCTGGACCGCGTGTGCATGCTGCTCACCGGTTCCGACTCCATCCGCGACGTCATGGCGTTCCCCAAGACGGCCAGTGGCTCCGACCTTATGTCGGGCGCCCCGAGTGCCGTTAGCGGCGCCCAGCTCAAGGACGTCAGTCTGCGCCTGATGTAGGCGAGCGGCTACATATTGCTTGCAACGAGGGAAGGACGTGTACCTTCCCTCGTTTTTTATACGCCGAGATTGTGAGGGCATAGGGTGACCGGGCGTCGCGGAAAGTGCGTCCCGGAATCTGCGTCCAGAACGGGGCAGGCTTTCCCAAAGGGGGTCCTCTGGGAAAGCGCGGCCCAGAATTCGGCAAAATAATGGGGCACAGTTTCCGGTTGAGCCGTCTAACGGAAACTGTGCCCCAGAATGAGCGCTCAAAACGGGGCAGGCTTTCCGCAACAACTGTCTGGCGGAAAGCCTGCCCCAATTTCTTATAGCGAGTCTCTCTGGATCAGCTGCATGTGCATCACGGAGGTGGTTGGCTCGGCACCCTTGATCATGTCGAGCGCAATGTTGGCGGCCATGTGGCCTTCTTCGCGCAGGGGCTGGCGGACGGTCGTGAGCGCGGGGACGCAGCGCGTCGCAATCTCGTGATCGTCGAAGCCGACGACAGAAATGTCCGCCGGAACGGATAGGCCTGCCTCGTTGAGTGCGGTGATGACGCCAGCCGCGATACGGTCCGATCCGCAGAGCACGCCATCGAAAGCAATCTCGCGCGCGAGGATCTGGTGCATGGCCTGATAGCCGTCTCCGTTGTTCCAGCCGGTATAGATAACGTTTGCGTCTGGGAGGTCTTCGCCCAAGACGGCGCGGTAGCCGCGCAGGCGGTCGACAACGGCGGGGTTGTCTTGCGGTCCCAACACGGCGACGATATCTTTGCGCCCTCGCTCCTTCATAGCGAGCGCTGCAAAGCGTCCGCCCTCTTCGTCGTCAGAGTAGACCGTCGAGAACACATCGCGATAGGGGTGGCCCTCGAGCTGGCCGCACAACACGGTGGGTACGCCCAGCTCGCACAGTACCTCGAGCAGCTCGCTGCCCTTGTAGGGGGAGACGTCGATCACGGCGTCGAACGAGCGGCGCTCAAAGTGCTCGCGTGCGCGGTTGCGCTCATGCGTAGAAGACGCCTGCAAGATAACGGGCAGATAGGACGACTCCGACAGTTCCTCGGTAATGCCGCTCAAAAACTCGCTATAGGTGGGGTCGCTGAAGAGTTCACTCAGGGGCTCGGTCACGAGCACGGCGATGATTTCCGTGCGCCCGACAGCGAGCGCTCGGCCACGAGCGTTGGGGACAAAATTGACTTCCTTGGCCGCCGCGCGGACGCGCTTTTTGGTTTCCTCGCTAATGCGGGGCGAATCGTTGAGAGCGCGCGATGCCGTGGAGCGCGACACGCCGGCAGCTGCGGCAACCTCGGCAAGCGTAGGTGCGGTGCGAACTGGTTGGGTCATGGCGTCTCCTGGAAAATGCGGTCGATGTTGTCACTGATACGGGCTGGTGCGGATACAGCTTACTATAGTGCGTCTGAACAGCGTTCATGATATCCGGTGACCGGCGTCGTTTTGCAACCAAGCCGCAATCGAATACACCTCGTATGGGGGGAGATATCTGCGGGCGTGGCGGTTGCCTACGAGCTTAAGAACGATGTCTTGTGCTGTGTTTCGATACTCAGGGTGACATAAGTGTCGCGGTTGTACAACCGGTTGCACCGTTAACCCGGTCAAATCGACCGTTCAGCGGACAACCGGTTGCACAGCTTTTTGCATCGCCCGTAAGATAAGGACAACCGGTTGCACAAGAATCACTACGATGACGAAGGAGCATCACCATGGACGCCATTAACGATTGGGAAAACCAAGCGCTCACCCACAGGAACCGCCTGGCACCCCATGCGTACTTTATGGGCTACGAGACCGCCGATCTCGCTGCAACGTACAGCCGTGAGCTGTCGCGCGGGTTTGTCCAGCTGTCCGGCTCGTGGCAGTTCCGCCTCTTTGAGGGCCCCGCTGCCGTCTCCAGCGAGGAACTCTCCACGTACAAGCCCGAGTGGGATCACGTGGAGGTTCCGCACCTGTGGCAGGTGGACGGCTATGGCAACCTTGCCTACACCGACGAGGGTTTCCCGTTCCCGGTGGACCAGCCGTTCGTTCCCTCCGACGACCCCACGGGCGTCTACCAGCGCATCGTCAACCTTCCCGCCGTTCCTGCCGGCGCTCGCGAGATCATTCGCTTTGACGGCATCGAGAGCTATGGCGAGCTGTACGTCAACGGCCAGTTTATCGGCATGACCAAGGGCTCGCGCCTGTCCGCCGAGTTCGACGTGACCGACGCGCTCGTCGAGGGTGACAACCTGTTTGCGGTCAAGGTTCTGCAGTACAGCGATGGTAGCTACATCGAGGACCAGGATATGTGGTGGGCCTCGGGCATCTTCCGCGATGTGTACCTTATGCAGCGCCCCGCCGCGCACCTGGTCGACTTTAGGTTCCGCACGCACCGCGAGGGCGATACCGCTCTGATTACGCTTGATACGGTGGCCGAGGGCGCTACCCGCGTCGTGTATACGCTCAGCGATGGCGAGAATGTGGTCGCTACGGGCGAGTGCGTCGACGGCCATGCCGAGTGCAGCGTGACCGATGCCCACTTCTGGAATCCCGAGGACCCCTTCCTCTACGATCTTACGTTTGAGGTCTACGACGGTGACGAGGTCAGCGAGTACGTTCCGCATCGCCAGGGTCTTGCCGAGGTGACGGTCGAGGGCAATCATATCTACCTCAACGGCACTTACTTTAAGATGCATGGCGTCAACCGCCACGATCACGACGATCACAAGGGCCGCGCCGTGGGCCTCGATCGCATGCGCCGCGACCTGGAGCTCATGAAGCAGCACAACATCAACGCGGTGCGCACGTCCCACTACGCCAACGACCCGCGCTTCTACGAGCTGTGCGACGAGTACGGCATCATGCTGGTCGCCGAGACCGATGTGGAGAGCCATGGCTTCGAGAATATCGGCAATATCGCCCTGGTCACCGACGACCCGGCATGGGAGCCGGCCTACGTCGACCGCATTGAGCGCCTGGTGATGCAGGAGCGCAACCACGCCTGCATCATTATGTGGTCGATGGGCAACGAGAGCGGCTATGGCTGCAACATCCGCGCGATGTACGCCAAGGCTCACGAGCTCGATGGCCGTCCGGTCCATTACGAGGAGGACCGCAACGCCGATACCGTCGATGTCATTTCCACGATGTACTCCCGTGTTTCGCAGATGAACGACTTTGGCGAGCATCCGTTCCCCAAGCCGCGCATCAACTGCGAGTACGGTCACTCCATGGGCAACGGTCCCGGGGGCCTGTCCGAGTACCAGGAGGTCTTCGATCGCTGGGATTGCATCCAGGGCCAGTTTATCTGGGAATGGTGCGATCACGGTCTGGCTGCTGTGACCGAGGACGGCGTTGCCTACGATATGTATGGTGGCGACAACGGCGATTACCCCAACAACAGCAACTTCTGCATCGATGGCATGGTGTTCCCTTGGCAGCAGCCGAGCCCGGGCCTCACTGAGTATGGCCAGGTCATCTGCCCGGTTCGCATGGCCTACGATGCCGAGGCGGGCGAGCTGACTGTCACCAACAAGCGTTGGTTCACCACCCTCGAGGATGTCTGCCTGTCGGCCGAGACCCTGGTGGACGGCGACGTGGTCTGCCGCAAGACGCTCATGCCCGGTGCGGTTGCCCCCGGTGAGTCCGTCCAGCTTCCGCTAGTGATTCGCGAAGCCGCGGTAGGCGAGACCCTGCTGACCGTGCGCGCCTACACCATGGCCGCTCACGTCTGGTGCGAGCCGATGTTCCAACTGGGCGCAAGCCAGTTTGCCATCGCCAACCATCCGGCGCCGGCCATCGCGGCTCCCACTCGTCCTGAGCTTACGGTCGAGGAGACCGAGCAGGAGATTCGCATTCACTCCCTCAACGGCGAGCTGACCTTCAGCAAGGTAAACGGCACCGTGAGCGAGTGGAAGGCATCCGGCCGCGACGTCATGGCCTCTGGCCCCCAGGTTGGTTTTTGGCATCCGCTCGTCGACAACCACGCCCAGGAGTACGACTCCCTGTGGAAGGACAACTTCATCGATGTGATGCAGACGTCTACCCGCAAGGTTTCTTGGAAGCAGGACGGCAATGCGGTCGTCGTTACCGTGAGCCAGCGTATTGCTCCTCCCGTCCGCGCGTTCGGCATGCGCGTCGAGCTTGTCTACACCGTGCTTCCGAGCGGCCGCGTCGACCTCAAGGTTTCCGGCGAGCCCTACGGCGACTATTCGGACATTATCCCGCGCATCGGCATCTCCTTTGAGGTTCCCGGTTGCGATCGTGCCGTCGAGTGGTATGGCCACGGCCCGGGCGAGAACTATCCGGACTCGCTGCGCGCCAACCCGGTCGGCCATTACCGCACTACGGTCGACGACATGTTCACGCCGTATGTCATGCCCCAGGATTGTGCCAACCGCGAGGGTACCCGCTGGGTTGCCCTGCGCTCGAGCCACGGTGACGGCGTGCTGGTGACGCGTCCGGCCGACGCCGCTTCCAACCCGTTCTCGTTCTCGGCATGGCCCTATAGCTGCGAGGCCATCGATAACGCCAAGCACGTCTACGATCTTGTCAAGGGCGACACGGTCACGGTCAACATCAACGACCAGCTGCTCGGCCTTGGCTCGAACTCTTGGGGTTCCGAGGTGCTCGATTCCTATCGCACCCGTTTTGAGAGCTTCAGCTTTGAGGTGTCCCTGCGACCGCTGACGTCTGCCGATCTGGCTCAGGCGCTGGCACCCATTAAGGAGGCATAAGTCATGCATGTCTTTAACTCACGCGCCGACTTCGATGCTCAGATGAAGTCCGTCAAGAAGTGGATGCGTACCGGTCAGGCGCTCGACGGCGTTTCTGAACTGCAGCACGATGTGGCGTACTCCATCGGCGACTCGCTGGTGTATTGGTGGGTGAACGCTCACGAGGCGGCCACTGCCGATCTGGTCGGTCACCGTCGCTATCATGCCGTGCTCGCCCCGCTCGACGGCGACCTGACCGTCGAGGTTGCCCCCAAGGCAGGCCTCACCTGCACCCGCGCCTACAGCGATATCGATGATCGCGAGCGCTTTGAGGGTGCGGGGGAGAAGGTGGTGATCCCTGCCGGCGGCGTTGCCGTCGTCGAAATTGACGAGGCATACCGTGTCGTGTCCGATGCCGCGGATCCCCGCGTCGTGGTACTGCACGTGACGGTTGAAGGATATTCCTTCCCCAACAAGTAGTATTCGTCCGCCTGGACGTTTGCTTCGCGCCGTTAAGGGGGATGGCTTTGTTGACTCCCTTTTCCCCATTCCCCTTAGCAGGTGCACCGTCCGTGTTTGCACTTGCAGCTCGGACGGGTTTAGATGACATTTAATAGATGATTGGGAGGGCTTATGAGCTCTGAAAAACGAGGAACGATTGGTTCGTTCGCTCTGCTGGGCATGACGGTCGCCGCCGTGTTCGGTATCAAGAACATCATCAACAACAACGCGGCCATCGGCTTGGCAGCTGCGCCGTCGTTCTTCTTTGCCACGCTTTTGTACTTTGTCCCCTATACCCTGGTTACCGCCGAGTTCGTCGGCCTCAACAAGGACTCCGAGTCTGGCGTGTACGCATGGGTTAAGACCTCGATGGGTGGTCGCTGGGCGTTCCTGACGGCATTTAGCTACTGGTTCGTTAACCTGTTCTTCTTTGCGTCCGTCCTGCCCAACGTCATCATCTACGCGAGCTACGTGTTCTTTGGTGCCAACGCCGAGCTTTCGCAGCTGTGGATCACCATTATCGAGATCGTCGTCTTTGCTATCGCCACGTGGGTTTCGACCAAGGGCGCTAAGTGGATCGGCTCCATTTCCTCCTTCGGTTCGACCGCGGCTCTCGGCCTGACCGCCGTGTTCATCCTGCTGTCCCTGGCTGCTGCCTTTGGCGGCGTTGAGTTCGCTACGGCTCCTACTCCCGCTAACATGGCTCCCGACATGAGCAACTTCGCAACTGCGTGGGGCTTCTTCGGTACGCTTGCCTGGATCATCCAGGGCGTTGGCGGCGCTGAGTCTGTCGGCGTGTTCCTCAACGACCTCAAGGGCGGCGTCAAGGCCTTCGTGCGCACTGTCGTTATCGCCGGCCTGACCATCGGCCTTCTGTATGCAGGCGCTTCGCTGCTGGTTAACCTGTTCATTCCCGAGGGCAGCGTTGCCATCTCCACCGGCATCTTCGACGTATTCGGCGCTGTCTTTGCCCACTTTGGCATTCCCATGGAAGTGTCCACGCGCGTCATTGGCCTGATCCTTCTCGCTGCCACGCTGGGCTCCCTCATGATGTGGACCTCGGCTCCCATCAAGGTTTTCTTCACCGAGATCCCCAAGGGCGTTTTTGGTAGCAAGATCGTCGAGCTTAACGAGCATGGCATTCCCGCCCGCGCTGCTTGGCTGCAGTTCGCTATCGTCGTCCCCATCCTGATCATCCCGGCCCTGGGCTCCGGCAACCTCGACGACCTGCTCATGATCGTCACTAACATGACGGCTGCCACTGCTCTGCTCCCGCCGCTGCTGATCCTGCTTGCCTACTTTATGTTGCGCAAGAACTTCGACGCCGCTCCCCGTGACTTCCGCATGGGCTCGCGCAGCTTTGGCCTGGTCGTTGCCGCATTCCTGCTTGTGGTCTTCTGCTTCGTGCTTATCTGCGGCACCATTCCGCTCGATCAGCCGCTGTGGCTGACGCTGGTCTACAACGTTGGCGGTGTGGTTGTCTTCCTGGGCCTTGCCGTGATGTGGTACAACCGCTACATCAACCGTCTGCGCGAGACCGATCCCGAGGCCGCCGAGAGCGAGCTGCGCCCCTCCGTCCTCGACATGATGGAGTAGCGGCTAGGATTAATCTACGGCTGTGGAATAAATCGATTCCCTTTCCTAAGGAGGGGCCTTACGAGGCCCCTCCTTTTGTGTTTTGGGGCATGGTTTTGGACCTTGTGGTCAAAAAATGCCAAATATGAGTACTGTTGCAAAAGAGGTGTCATATCTATCGGCCGGTTTTGAGCAAAAATGGACTCAAAATCAATTTATCTAACCCCCTTTAAAGGGTAGCGCACAGAGATGTGGTGTAAGAGGCGGGGCATGCCCCGCCTCCGCCCTTTCTTGAAAGGGAGGGGACACCGCCTAGAATTCGTCGTTGGAGTAATGAAGGTGACGAATGGAAGGAAAGGCGATGCCCCAAGAAGAGAGTGTACTGCGCCTCGGCCGCGACGAGGCCCTCGAGGCGGCGAGGCTTTGGCAGGAGTGCGGCGACGCGCGCGAGTTCGCGTGCAGGGTGCTGGGCGGCGTGATGAACGCGCTGATGGACTCCGAGGCCCAGCAGATGTGCGGCGCGGGCCGCAACGAGCGCAGCGACGGCAGGGAGAACAGCCGCAACGGCTACCGCCCCAGGTCGCTCAAGACCGCCGTGGGCGACGTGGAGCTCGAGATACCCAAGCTCAGGCACGGCACCTACTACCCCGAGGGCATGCTCGCGCGATGGTCGCGCGTCGACACCTCGGTGGCCGCCATCGTGCAGGAGATGTACGTGTGCGGCGTGTCCACCCGCAAGGTCGAGCGCGTGGCGTCCAAGCTGGGCATATCCTCGCTGTCGAGCTCGGAGGTCTCGAGCCTCTGCTCCGACCTCGACGCCGAGGTGGCGGAGTTCCGCCGCCGCGACCTTTCGGGCACGCCGTGCTGCTACCTGTGGCTCGACGCCACCTACATGAGCTGCAGGGTCGGCTCGTCGGTCGTCTCGCAGGGCGTCGTGACCGCGATCGGGCTGGGCGCCGACGGGCGCAAGCACTTCCTGGGCTGCGACGTGGTCGACACCGAGAGCGAGGACTCCTGGGCGGCATTCCTCGGCGGGCTGCGCGAGCGCGGGCTGGCCGGCGTTCGCCTCGTGGTCTCCGACAGCCACGCCGGGCTCGTGGCCGCCGTCTCGCGCCTGTTCCAGGGCTGCGCCTGGCAGCGCTGCGTGACGCACCTGCAGCGCAACCTCCAGAGCGCCTGCTCGGGCAGGCCCGAGGACTCCAAGGCGGCCGTCAGGGACCTCGTGCACGCCGCGGTCTACCAGGACGACCCCGACCTCGCGCGCTGCGTGTGGGCCGAGGCGGCGCCCTGGGTGGCGTCGGTGTCCGCCAGGGCCGGCGAGGTCTTCGAGCAGGCCGAGGACTCCGCGCTGGCGTTCACGGCCTTCCCCAGGGCGCACTGGGCCAAGCTCCGCACCAACAACGTCCAGGAGCGCGCCAACCGCGAGATCAAGCGCCGCTACAGGGTCGTGCAGTCCTTCCCCTCGAGGGAGTCGATGCTGCGCCTGACGTGCGCGAGCCTCATGGAGACCGAGGGGCAGTGGTCCCAGCAGCGCGTGTTCTCCGAGGCCTCGGCCGCCGAGGGCTTCGCCGAGCCCGCGGACAGGCCGGCCCCGACAGAGGGGAGGCGCCGCGCGCTCGGGCGGCGCGCCAGGGAGATAGTGGACGAGATAGTCGAGAGGCGCGGCCTCAAGAAGGAGTAACATCGGGACTTGCAGCGACGGACCTCAGGACGCTCTTACACCACGTCTGCGCGCGCCACCATTTCGTCTTGCTATCTAGCCTTATTAGTCCAAAATTGCTGCTACCAAATCGGTAACAGTACTCATATTTGATGTTTTTTGACCAGCAGGTCTCCCCGCCTTAGCAAATCTAAGACAAAACGGGGTCCAGACCGCTGAATCGTGCCGCATAGGGCAACGTCCGCAGTCCGGAACCCGGTCCTAACTGAGCTATTGCGCTGTATTAGGCCAAAACGTCCGACAAAATCTCGATCAGACCATCCACGTCGGCTTCCTCACACACGAGCGGCGGCAGGAAACGCAGCGTGTGGGCACCAGTAGCGTTAATCACGGCGCCGGCGGCCAGCGCGCGGGCAACAATATCATGCGCATCGCCCGCAGCGTCATCCAGATCGCAGCCGAGCATTAAGCCGCGACCGCGTACCTCGACCACATGCGGCAGCTTGGTGAGCTTTGCCTCCATATAAGCACCCACCTTGGCAGCATGCTCGGCATAATCGCCGCGCACGAGCGCGGAAAGCGTCGCGGCGCACGCCGCGACAGCCAAACAGCTACCGCCAAAGGTCGAACCGTGATCACCAGGCTTAAACACGTCGGCGATCTCCTTCTTTGCCACCACGGCACCCATGGGCACGC
>CAJLVJ010000061.1 GCA_905210085.1 uncultured Collinsella sp.
AGCTCTTTGGCCTTCCCGCCATCGCAGCCGCGTTCTACTCCACCGCAAAACCAGAGCGCCGCGCCGGCCTTAAGGTCATCCTTTTGCCCGCCATCGTCGCCTCGGTGGTTTGCGGCGTTACCGAGCCACTCGAGTTTCTCTTTATGTTCACCCACCCCGGGCTCTTTTTGCTCTACGCCGTCTTATCGTCTTGCCTTGCCACAACCATGAATCTCTTTGGCATCGTCGGCATCTTCTCGGGCGGCCTCATGGAGATGGCAGCCTTCAACTTTATTCCGCTCATGCGCACGCATGCCGGTGCCTATCTTTTGGCGCTCGGTATCGGCCTTGCCTTTAGCCTCATCTTTTTTGTTAGTTTTCGAGCACTCATCTTGATCTATGACCTTAAGACGCCGGGCCGCGAGGATCATGTCGCCAATCGCGCGGCAATCGATCGTTTAACGGAAAGCGGCTTTGCCAAAGAGCAATCTCCCAATGACGAAGTCAATAGTCGATCCGATCAAGATCACATCCTCGCTGAGCGGGTAATTCAGCTTTTAGGTGGTGTTGGCAATATTGTGGGCGCAACCAACTGTGCCACGCGCCTGCGCGTCGAGGTCGCAGACCCTTCCATCGTTGCAGATAACGCGTCGTTTGTCGCGGTGGGCGCCAAGGGCCTCATCATTACGGGCAAGACCGCCCAGGTGATCATCGGCATCTCCGTTCCCCGCGTCAAAGAGCATTTTGACCAGATCATGGGCCTCGAGCCGGAATTTGTGCCCACCACCTCGGCCTCCCCTGCCGCCAGCGCAGCCCATAATCGCAGCGATATCTGTTTCTTCGATATCGACGGAACGCTCGCCTGGCAAGACCCTCGAGCGGCACAAGAGCTTCCCGAGAGCGAGCGTGACCTGTCCCCCTATCCCAACGAGGCGGTCTCACAGGCCATCCGCGATTTCGTTGCAAATGGCAACATGGCCTTTATCTGCACAGGACGCACCCTCAGCTGCATCCACCCCAAACTTCTAGAGCTGCCCTGGACCGGCATCGTCTGTCTTGCGGGCGGTTACGCCGAGATCAACGGACACGCAATTCGCGATCTGTCGATGACGCCCAGCATGCTGCAGCGTCTTGCCCCCTACCTTGAGCAATCGGGCGAGGTCATCCGCTTTGAGGGCCTCAACGGCGTCGTGCGCATGAGTGCCGATGCCCCCGATGCTCCCGGATACGCGCGCACCCTGGGCGACGCAGTCACGCAGCTGCAGCATTACAGTGCTTACAAGATCTTGATGTCTACATCGCTCGCTAACCACATCGCTCAAGATAAGGCACTTGAGCCGCTGCTGTGCTTTAACGAGCTCGAACTCGAGGTAACCGAAATCTCGCCCCGCGAATGCACGAAGCGTGGGGGCATCCAGTCTGTACTCGACGCCCTCGATCCCCACCACGGAACCGTATACGGCATCGGCGACGCCAGCAATGACGTCTCGCTGATGAACGCCGTCGATGTCGGTATCGCCATGGGTAATGCGCCGGACTATCTCAAAAAGCGCGCCGACTACATCACCGACTCGGTCGACAAAGATGGCGTCGTCAAGGCGCTCGAGCACTTTAGGCTTATATAAGCAGCCGGCACGCGCACGCGTCCCGTTTCCCCAAATCGCCAAAACAGACGCGCCGGCAACTCCAATGTGGCAATATGGTATCTGCACACCGCAACGATGCAACCTAAGAAAGAATGCGAGAACCCGTGTCCAGTCCGTTTACCAGCTTTTTAGCCCAGCACTTTGACCAGATCAACGACTATCTGGCCACGTTCTTTGACGGACAGGCGACCTCTGCCGATATCGAGCGCTACCTGTATACCCCGCTCTCGGCTTTTACGGCCAACGCCGGCAAGCGCCACCGCCCGCTTATCTGCATGCTCGCCGCAACCGCAGTGGGCGGTAGCTTTGAGAGCGCCCGCAGCGCCGCGGCAGCCATCGAGCATTTCCAGTCGGGCGCGCTGATCCACGACGACATCGCCGACAACGGACAGCTTCGTCGAGGCAAGCCCTGCATGCACCTTACCGAGGGCACGGGCCTTGCCATCAATTGTGGCGACCTGGCGCTCACCATGGTCACCAAGACGGTTCTCGACGACCCTACGCTGGAGTCCGACGTGAAGCTGCGCGTGCTCCACGAGCTTACCGAGATGATCGTCCGCACCATCGAGGGTCAAGCACTCGACCTGGGTTGGGTCCGCGACGGGCGCTTTGATATCTCGGTTGATGACTACCTGGACATGGCGACGCACAAGACCGCGTTTTACAGCGGAGCCACGCCGCTTGCCGCCGGAGCCATTATCGGCGGCGGCAGCGATGAGCAAATCGAAGCGCTGCGCGCCTTTGGCCTGCACACAGGCCTTGCCTTTCAGATTCAGGACGACCTGCTCAACCTTGTCGGCACTAAGGAAGCCGCCAACAAGGACTTCCGCACCGACATCACCGAGGGCAAGCGCACGCTTGTCGCCGTACACGCCCTCTCTGATGAGCGCCACCACGACGAGGTCGAGGCGATTCTTTCCTCGGGCACCGATGATCCCGCGCAGCTCGCACGCGCCGTGGAGATCTTCCAGGAGACCGGCTCCATCGATTACGCCCACACTTACGCGCTCGACCTGACCGCTAAGGCCAAAGCGGCCATCGAGAACGTTGAGCTTGATCCGCACGCACGCGAGCTGTTCCTCTCCATGGCAGATTTCTTTGTGGAGCGTCTTAACTAACGGGGGTTATAAAACCTGTCAGCAGCGTATTTAGGCACAACTTGCTACACTGTTGAGTGCATGTTTATGCATCCCTTTGCGTTGTCTATCCGACAGACGCTCAAATAGTACGAATGGTACGCCGAAAGGGGTTCGTTCATGGAACCTATTACAACGGGCATGCAAGGAGCAGCCGTCGAGGACGTGCAGTCTCGTCTCCTGCAGCTCGGCTACACGATTGATGCCGCCGAAGTCACCGACAAGTACTTTGGAGCCACCACCGAGCAGGCCGTCAGCACCTTCAGGCTCGACAGCGGCCTTGCTGCCGGTCATGCCGTCGATATCCCCTGTTGGAGCGCCCTTGTAGACGCTTCGTATAAGCTGGGCGACCGCACCCTCTATCTGCGCATGCCCAATTTCCATGGCGCCGATGTGCAGGCCCTGCAGCGCGCTCTCAACGTTTTGGGCTTTGCCTGTGGCGAAGACGACGGCTACTTTGGTCCGCATACCGAGGCCGCCCTGCAGCAGTTCCAGGAAAATGTCGGCCTGTTTGCCGACGGCATGGCCTTCCAGGACACCTACGCCTACATCAACCGCCTGCACCATGTGTGGGAGGGCAAGCCCTCGGTTACCGAGGCCGAGTCGCGCATCGGCTTTGCCCGCGCCGCCAACGTGCTCGAGCGCTTTCAGATTGCCGTTATCGGCGAGGACCCCATCGCACGCAGTGTTGCGTCGCGTATGTGGAATATCGCCACGGCAACGACCGACAACAGCGGCATGATGCTCTGCGACTCCGAGGTCCCAACCGACGTTGACCTGGTGCTCGAGATCGCAAGCGACGAGCTGCCCGCCGACGCCGCACCGCGCGCCACGATTGCCCTCGCCGAGTGCCACAACCTGGCCCAGCGCATCCGCACTGCCAATGTCGCCGCACAGCAGAAGCCGGCACGCATTCGCATTGAGCTCACGGGCATGACGCGCTACAACGGCACCTTCACGGCCAGCGACGCGCAGACACTCGCCGTACGCCTGCTCGATGGCGTTTGCGATGCCCTCGCAGATTAGGTAAACTAGACGAGTTGCTTTTGTGCAACACCCATACTGGGACGTAGTTCAACGGTAGAACTCCGGTTTTTGGTGCCGGCTGTTGGGGGTTCGAATCCCTCCGTCCCAGCCAAGGTAACTGAGCGCCCCGGGCTTTCATCAGCCCGGGGCGCTTTCTTGTGGGCAAGCGGAGGGATTCGAACCCGCAAGGCAACACAACTTCTCGTCCAGCACGAGAAGTTTCAGACATATCTTCTCGTTCTGCACGAGAAGATAAAGGTAGATTTTCAGGCATGTCCCAAAAATCTACCTCCAAAAGATAAGCGCCCCAGGCCCATTAAGACCAAGAGCGCCTTACATCTAGAAATCATCAGCCCAGTTCCGAAAAGCGAGCCGCCATCTACAAAATGCCGCGTGGCCCCGGCGGGCCGGGCATTAAGTTTGTCGCGAGTTCCGCACGCAAAGAAGGCCACTTAATGTGGCCTTCGTCTTGCGCAGGACTGTAGAGCAGCAAACTTAATGCCCGGCCCGCCGGGGCCACGCGTCCCTAGCTGTTCAGCATGCGGTCGAAGCTTCCCGAGTCGCCATCCCGATAGTCTGCGGTCATCAGGATCTCCTGCGGAATGCGCCCGCCCTCGCGCAGCACGTTGCGGAACTGCACGCGCGTGACCATGGGCAGATCTTTGATCGTCGCAGCCAGGTTCTGCGGCACACCCTGGTTGGCAGCTGCGGGCTCGCACTCGCCGCCAGCTTTCACGCGACGCTTGTGCTCGGCGAGCATGGCGCGATACATACCGGCATGCAGGCGAATCTCAACCACATTGGCGTTACGGGTCTGCTCGACAATGCGCGCACCCTCTCGGTCAATGTCGCCCACGTAGTAGACATAGTTAAAGCGATAGCCGATCTCGGCCAGATAATCATCCAGTGCGTGTGAAACGCTCGCCTTGCAGCCGCCGCCAAAGATTACGCCGCCCACCTTGGTACCAAAGAGCTTGGCATGTTTACGTCCGCGCAGGAGCTTGACGATCTCGTCATAGGTATCCAGGTTCTCGACCATAATGAACGGCTTGTCGGCGCCCAGCGTAAAGAAGCCCGTAAAGTGCACAGGACGGTTGGGAGCAACCTTGATTGCCTGCATGCTGATGCCCTTTTCGGTCATACGCCGAATCAGGCGCTCGCCGTGTTTGCCGTCAAAGGCCTTCTCATCGTTAAAAATCTGGTAGGCGCGCTGGCGACGCGAAGCGACCGGCGTGTCGGCGCCGCGATTCTGCTCTATCCAAGCCTGGATGATCGCAATCTCCTCGGCAATCTTGCGGTTGGACATCTCGTTGTGCTGAGTGCGCTGCGGAGCCTTATTGCCGTCCTTGCCCTCGACCTTAACGATTTGAGTCTGCTGCTCCTTAATCTTGGAGAGCGCCGTAGGCGTGGGAACGACCTTGAGCAGCTGCCTGCCCAGGACACGGGCCAGAGCAAACGCCGAAACCTCGCCATGAGCGGGCAGCTCAGGCTGCTGGGCGGCCGCATCGTTTGCAGTCGGTTTGGGCTGCGCCTGGGATTTGCGCTTGGAATCCGCCTGAGCTTTGCGCTCTTGCTTTGGCGCGGACGGACCCTTTTGCGAGCGCTCGGGCTTGTCCCCCTTCGCCGGCTGGCGCTTGGGCTGCTCCACCAGGGCCTCAGCCTTCGCATCCTTGCTTTGCATCGCTGCCTTCTCGGCCGCGGCCTCGGCATTTGAGCCACGACCGCCGCGGTGACGACGGCGGCGGGGCTTGCTTGAGGCGCTCTCCCCTGTCTGCTTATCAGCGGACTGTTGAGCTTTGACCTCGGTGTCAGCCGCAGACTGCGACTCGGAAGGTTGCTGCTCGCAAGCCACCGGCTCAACGGTTTTCTCAGTTTGTTCGGCCTTATCGGCCTGAGCGGTCGAAGCCGGCTCGCCCTTCTCCTGACGCTTTATGGGATACGCGCGCCCCGCAAAACCGCGGCCGGGACGACACGAACCCGAAACCCTCTTGGCAGACTCCTCAGCATCGCCTGCAACCTCGGAAGGCTCTTCAGCCTCATGCGCGACATCCTGCTGCACAGCCTTAAAGTGAGCACCGCGACGACGCTTGGGCTCTTGGGCCTCCACGGGCTTTTGCTCCTCCACGGGCTTTTGCGACTCAGCGGCAACCTCGGTCACAACAGTCTCGGTATCGAGTTCATCCTTTTGAGCCACGGCACGACGGAAGCGCTCCTGCTGGGCACGGCGCTGAGCATCGCGCTTTCCGCCCCCACCAAAACCGCCGCGGCCGGCCTTGGCCGTAAAGGCGCGAACGACGTTCTCATCGAGCAGCTCGTCGGTATCGACATGCTCGCGCGGGGCCGTTTCCACCGAAGCGGGCGCCTCGACAGCGTCCTCGACGGCCTCTTCGACAGCCTCGGCAAGCTGCTCCTGAGCATCACTTATCTCGGCATGAATGGTATAGAACGCCGGACGTCCGTTAATGCCGCTGCCCTCGATCTTGGTAACGATCTTTGCCGCGATGAGTTCGTCGCGCATCGCCTTGGTGTCGCATTCCTTATCGACGGAGCGGAAAATCTGCGCCAGCGCGCTCGACTTGATCTTGAGTGCCTTGCGGCAGAGCAGGTCGTAGGCAACTAGCTTGGCGCGCTCGGCAGAAAGCGACGTCTGGCTGCTCAGACGCTCAGCCAGGGCATCGACATTATTTTGGTTATCGGAATATACCGTCTTGGCCACGGGGCCCCTTTCATATGTACACATATACGTCTATATGGTACAACGCGCGCCCTTATCCACGCAAAACATCTGCGAGAACACTCGGGCATCGCCCGCTTTTGCATGAAAAAAGACCGAGCCCGCGCAGCCGCGGACCCGGTCTTATCGAGTTGTATAGATGTGACGTTCAACTCGTCAGG
Organism: uncultured Collinsella sp.; assembly: GCA_905210085.1. Taxonomy (GTDB): domain Bacteria; phylum Actinomycetota; class Coriobacteriia; order Coriobacteriales; family Coriobacteriaceae; genus Collinsella. The sequence continues at coordinate 6,683 of CAJLVJ010000061.1, forward strand.
TCGATTACGCCTTGGCAGCCTCGGCGTCGGCGGGAGCCTCGGCGGCAGCGGCGCGGCCATACTCGACTTTGCCCATCTCGGACCACTCGGGCTCCTCGTCGGGCATGGAACCGGCCTCCTTGCCGAAGAACTCCTTGAGGCAGTTGACGGCAACGATGAGGCCCAGGACCATCAGCAGGACGGCGAAGACGAGCTGCAGGCCCTTGGTAGCGGCGACGGAAACGGCAGCCGTGGTGGCGGTAGCCGGGATGGTGCCGAAGAAACCGTAGGCCTGGACGGCGGTCATGCAGCCCATGGCGCTCTGGACCAGCGAAGTGAAGGTGCAGCAGAGCAGGAAGGCGACGGGCACGTAGAGCATCCAACCCTTGCGGCCGGTGCACTTACAGAACACGGCGAGGGTGATCATGGTCATACCGCCGAGCAGCTGGTTAGAAGCACCAAAGAGCGGCCAGATGTTGGCATAGCCACCAAAGGCGAGGGCGAGGCCAGGAAGCAGGGTAACGACCGTGGCGAACCAGGGGTTGCCGAGGACCTTCATGTAGCCGGCCTTGGACTCGATGGCCAGGGCGTCGTTGGTCTGGGCAAAGAACTCGGAGAACGAGGTGCGAGCGATGCGGGCGACGGCATCGAGCGAGGTCAGGGCCAGAGCGGAAACGTTCATGGTCATGAAGACGGTTGCGAGCGTGCCGTCAACGCCGAAGGCCTGCATACCGCGGGAGATGCCGGCGGCGAAGATCTGGAACGGGGTGGAAGCGACACCGGCGTTAAGGGCGCCGGTACCGGCGGTGTTCATGTCGGAGAACATGATACCGGCGACGATGATGGCAAGGATGCCGACGAAGGACTCGACGATCATGGCGCCATAACCGACCTTGACGGCGTCCTGCTCCTTCTCGACCTGCTTGGAGGAGGTACCAGAAGAAACGAGGCTGTGGAAACCGGAGAGAGCACCGCAGGCAACGGAGACAAACAGGACCGGGAACATCATGCCCGAGGCAGTGGAGAAGCCGGTGAAGACCGGAGCGGTGATAGTGGCCTGACCGTTGACGCCCAGGACGACGATGCCGAGGACAGCGCAGACGATCATGACGATCATCATGATGGAAGTAAGGTAGTCACGCGGGGTCTTGAGCATCTGGATGGGCATAGCGCCAGCGAAGACCAGGTAGACCATGACGACGGCGAACCACTGGAACTTATCCAGGTAGACCGGGAACTGCATACCGACGGCGAACATGAGAACCATGAGGACCACGCCGGTGACGAACTCGGCAGCGCCGGTGAGGTTGAACTTCTTCTGGGCCCAACCAAAGGCGATAGCGACGAAGGTGAACAGGATGGAAATGGTACCAGCGCAGCCGGCGGCATAGGACTTGGTGAAGTCGATGGCACCGGTAGCAGCACCAGAAGCGTCAACGGCCGGGGTGAACATGAACGTCTTGCAGACCATGTCGGTGAAAGCGGCGATGACAATGATGCAGAACAGCCAGCAGAACAGCAGGAACAGGCGACGGCCGGTCTTGCCGATGTACTTCTCGATGAGCTGAGCCAGGGACTTGCCGTTGTTCTTCATCGAGGCGTACAGGGCGCCAAAGTCGTGGACGGCGCCAAAGAAGATGCCGCCGACGAGGACCCAGAGCACGACGGGAAGCCAGCCAAAGGCCATGGCGACGATCGTACCCGTAACAGGGCCGGCACCGCAGATCGAGCTGAACTGGTGCGAGAACGCGGTGAAGGCGGAGACGGGTGAGAAGCTGTTGCCGTCCTTCATGCGCTTGGCCGGCGTGAGGGCCTCTTTGTCAACGCCCCACTTGTTGGCCAGCCATCGGCCATAGCCCAGATAGCCGCAGGCGAGCACCGCCGCGGCCACAACCATGAGCAAAACTCCGTTCATTACATTTCCTCCTCTAAAAAGAACTTCCTAGACATAAAAAATGAGGGTCGTCGGTTGCGCTCGACGGCCCTCATCTTCATCAGCCGCCCGTTATCGTACGGGCTAGCTGTATGTGCTAACCCGCATCAGATAATTACTACGCTGATAATGTTTAGCTGATGCGTGAACATGTCTAAGAAATCCTCTTCAATCATGATGCGAACGATCCGTGCGTGTTCACATCCCCCAGTGGTTGAAAAGGAGTATGAAACTTTAGTTACCTAAAGTCAACGCAAATTTGTAATGAATTTTCAACTTTTTTGGATTTCTCGGTATAAAACGCCACTGACCTCGTACTTTACCTCACGACAGTTTTTGCATGAGAGATGCCCCTGAGAGCCGCGGGAGCCGGGCGGCGCATATGAACTTTCCTGCTCTACAGTCCTGCGCAAGACGGAAAGCACATTAAGTGCTTTCCTTTG
>CAJLVJ010000062.1 GCA_905210085.1 uncultured Collinsella sp.
TGATGGTCACCTCGGCAGCGGTACCGGCGGTCGTCGGCACAGCGATGGTGAACACGGCATGGTTCTTGGTGGGAGCAACGCCCTCGAGGCTACGGACATCGGCGAACTCGGGGTTGTTGATGATAATGCCGATAGCCTTAGCGGTATCCATGGAAGAGCCGCCGCCGATGGTCACGATAGCGTCAGCCTCGGCGGCCTTGAAGGCCTCGACGCCGTCCTTGACGTTCTGGATGGTGGGGTTGGGCTTGATCTCGGAGTAGAGGCTCCAAGCGATGCCGGCGGCGTCGAGCTCGTCGGTCACCTTGGCGGTAACGCCAAACTTGACCAGATCGGGATCGGAGCAGACGAAAATCTTCTTGTAGCCGCGACGCTGGAGCTCGCCGGGGATCTCCTTGATGGCGCCGGAACCATGATAAGAGATGGTATTGAGAACGAAACGATTAGCCATTGATAGCCTCCCATCGTGTGCGGGGCACCCATTACGCCCCACGCTATGAGTCCCATCCTAACGCTTTTGAAACGAAAAACGCGTGAGAACGTCAAAATTGTTAAAGCGTTTCAACAGAATAACGGAGCCCTAGTCCTTCCCTCCCGACAGCAGCGAAGGCTAGATTATAGGAGCAATCGCCCAAAGAATACGACCGACTCAGTCTATAAATTGTTTCTGTTTTAGCAATATATGTTTGACAATACGTTTATAAAAAGATACTTTATAGTGAATAACATGCATGCAGCAAATAACGTCATTCATTTTGTTAGAAATTGCCCATGCGGTTATTGCAGCTGCATCTACTGCAACGTACAGCGTAATTCTCCGCACGAAGCAGAAGACGGTTCCAATTCGATCGAGGCGATGACACGTGGTGGCTAGTGGTCCTAAATCGAGCAAGACGGCTACAAACGAATATCGAATCTCGATTGAAGGTAACCCTTATCCGCATACTCTGGCTCTCATCAACCCAGCGGGAGACAACCTCAACATCAAAAGACATGGGTTCACGGGTCCACTAGGACAGCTATTGAGTCTTAAATATACCGTTTATGACGATGCAAATGAAAAACTCTTCACTGTCGTCGACGGTGGTTTTAGCAACATGCCCAGGGTTGCGCTCATCATCGAACACAGGGAAGTTGCGGTGTTCGATTATGGTCTAAACAGACTTGAGATGAAGTGCGTAACGAACATACCGAATTACGCAATAAAAGGTAACTTCCTATTTGGAGATTACGATATATTCAGCCAACGGGAAGTGAAGCTATCTTCAGTTATCGTCCTTCAATGTGATAAACAATCGTGCTTTAGCGTACAGGTTTTGGATAAAGCCGAATTAGCCGCCGCAATTGGAATACCTACAGCCATTGCCCTTCTTAGGGCTCGGATTGAAGAGCATCTCGAATAAATCGCAAAAAGCAGTTCGTAACAACATTCAGGAGCTAGATAGTTTTTCTGGCTCCTGGAACTGTATTACATAGTCTGCAAATTGTTCGAAACCATGTCCATGATCCGCAATGATGACGATTCGCTCTTTCATCTCCTGTGCAACCACCACCTTCAAAAAGGATATCGAAGCATTCTCTAAATTGTTGCAAGGCTCATCCAGACTAATAATAGAATAGCTGCTCAGAAAGGCTCTACAAAGCAATGAAGACGACAGTTCTCTGCCTTGATTATCAACTTGAGTACTGTCGTCTTATTTTGAATAAAAAGCTCTGGCATATGTCCATCCCCTCAACTAATAAGTACAGCTAGAAAGATGACATTTTTATTCTATAGCCTCAAGCAGCACGCTTTGCTGACGTCAAATCTTGTCATTACAAACATGCACCTTAGCGCTTAAGACTCCAAAAAAGGGGCGGCCGAGATGGCCGTCCCCTCCCCAATATTGATCAGTGCGGCAAAGGGGCCAGCCCCTTTGCCGCATTCGGTTACTTTCGGCAGCCCTCTTTCCAAGCCTCGGCCGCAACCTTCCAGCGTAAGCGCAAGTCGCGCTCGCGGTCGATGAACATGATGGCAAACGCGACAAACAGCAGCAAGCTCGCCACGACGATGGCGTGCAGGCCCATGCGCTCAATACACCAGTTGCCCAACACGGCGCCAAACACAAAGGTAAAGATCACGCCAAAGTACAGCAGGCCGTTTTCCAAAAAGCCGCGCCTGTGGGTGATGATGTAATCGTCCACGTTTTGCAGCGCGTTGCGCAAGTTGCCGATGCACATGGTCGTAGCGATGCCGTGACCGTGGATCTTGCGGAAGCTCTCGACCTGCATGCCGCAGGCAAACGAGGTGAGGCAGTTGGCGAGCAGGTTGAAATTGCCGCCCGGGATAAAGCTCACGCCCAGTAAGATGACGGCTTCAAAGAACACCGTCACCTGACGCCAGTGGATCACGCTGCCAAACCGCTCGTGTACCAGATCGGCAAGCATAATACCCACGGCAAACGACACCACAGGGAAGAAGTAGCGCTCCGCAAGTGCCCAGTTGCCCTCCGAGATGCTCACGCCCACGAGCAGGATGTTGCCTGTCTGCGCGTTGGCGAAAACATGGTCGCGCCCAATGTACGAATACACGTCCATAAAGCCACCGGCGAGCGCCAAGATGATGCCCAGCTCAATAGACTCCGATATCTGTTTGGCACGCTGCATCGTCGTGCATCCTCCTTGTTGACGACTCTCTCGTGCGTTGGCGGAAACATAGCCGCCGTTCATACTGTAACCCATTGACAACATGGCGTGCGCGCGAGACGGGTTCTCCAACGCGCAGATACACAGTCTGGAAACAAACGGCACCCGCATCGACACGCCGATCCGCCAGCTCATGTACTCCCACAGTCTTTTTAGCTCCGTCCCAAAAAGACTGGTTACAATTACGTGCAGCATACAGACACCGGGAGGGATCGTGGCAAAAAAGCCTCAGCACGCTCAGAACAACCAGCGCAGTCAGCAGGGCAAACAGGGCCAGCAGCAAAAGCGCGGCGGCAAGGCGCAGGCCACGGTCGCCCGCACCAAGCATTCCCAAGCGACGCCCGCCCGCCCCTGGCGCCCGGGCCGCGATAAATTCCTCCCCGTCAGTCGAGCCGACATAGATGCACGCGGCTGGGACCAGTGCGACTTTGTCTACATCTGCGGCGACGCCTATGTGGACCATCCCAGCTTTGGCATGGCCATCGTCAGCCGCGTACTCGATGCACACGGCTACAAAGTGGGTATCATCTGCCAGCCCGACTGGACCGATCCCACCAGCATCACCGTGCTCGGCGAGCCGCGCCTGGGCTTTTTGGTCAGCGCCGGCAACATGGACTCCATGGTCAACCACTATTCGGTGACCAAGCACCGCCGCCACACCGATGCCTACACGCCCGGCGGCGAGGAAGGTCACCGCCCCAATCGTGCCGTCACGGTCTACGGCAACCTCATCCGCCAGACGTTTAAGGACGCTCCCATCATTATCGGCGGCATCGAGGCAAGCCTGCGCCGCCTGGCCCACTACGACTACTGGCAGGACAAGCTCAAGCGCTCGGTACTACTCGACTCGGGCGCCGACATCCTCATCTACGGCATGGGCGAGCACGCAATCGTCGAGATCGCCGACGCGCTCGACGCGGGACTGCCCGTCGACCAGATTACCTATATCAATGGCACCGTTTACCGCACGGGTTCGCTCGACGAGGTCTACGACTACGACCTGCTGCCCAGCTGGGACGACCTTACCGCCGACAAGCTCAACTACGCGCGCAGCTTTAACGTGCAGCAGCAGAATATGGACCCCATCACCGGACATCGCCTGGTAGAGCCCTACCCCAACAGCGTCTATGTGGTGCAGAACCCGCCGTCGGCGACGCTCACCACCGACGAGATGGACGAGGTGGCAGAGCTCCCCTATGCACGCGATTGGCATCCCGACTACGACGCGGCAGGCGGCGTGCCGGCCTTTGCCGAGATCAAGTTTTCCATTAGCTCCAACCGCGGCTGTTTTGGCGAGTGCTCGTTTTGCGCGCTCACCTTCCACCAGGGCCGCGTGCTGCAGATGCGCAGCCACGACTCGATCATGCGCGAGGCCGAGCTGCTCACGCGCGATCCCGAGTTTAAGGGCTACATCAATGACGTGGGCGGACCGACGGCCAACTTTAGCCGCCCTGCCTGCGACAAGCAGCTCAAGCACGGCGTGTGCAAGAACAAGCGCTGCCTGTGGCCGAGCGTGTGCAAGAACATGGTGGTCGACGAGAGCGGCTACACGCAGCTGCTGCGCGACCTGCGTCAGCTGCCGGGCGTCAAAAAGGTCTTTGTGCGCAGCGGCATCCGTTTTGACTACACCATGGCCGATGCCTCGGACGAGTTTTTGCGCGAGCTCCTGGAGCACCATGTCTCGGGCCAGCTACGCGTGGCGCCCGAGCACGTGAGCGACGCGGTGCTGTCCGTGATGGGCAAGCCGAGTCGCGCCGTCTACGATGCGTTCTGTCGCAAATTTGAACGCCTGAACCGCGAATACGGACTCAAGCAGTATGTGGTGCCGTACCTGATCTCGAGCCACCCCGGCTCGACGATGAAGGAAGCCGTGGACCTTGCCGAAGCCGTGCGCGACATGGGCTACATGCCCGAGCAGGTGCAGGACTTCTACCCCACGCCGTCCACCATGTCGACCTGCATGTACTACACCGGCGTGGACCCGCGCACCATGCAGCCGATCTATGTGGCGCGCGACCCGCACGAGAAGGCCATGCAGCGCGCGCTCATCCAGTATCGCAAACCCGAGAACTATAAGCTCGTGCGCGAAGCGCTGGAAAAAGCCGGGCGTCGTGACCTGATCGGCTACACCAAGCATTGCCTGATCCGTCCCGTACCGCCGCGCCCGGGCGAGACATCGGCCGGCGGCGGACACGGCACCGGCAAGAAGGGCGGCAAGCCGCATGGCGGCGGCGCTGGCAAGGGGCCCAAGGGTAGCAAGGGGCACGGCGGCATGTCGCGCGCACAGAACACTGCCGGTCGCAATCGCGCGGCCCAGGGACGACAGGGCGCCAACGGAGGCGGGCGTCGCAACTAGGGCAGCGGTGCGCTCGCTGCGTCCATCCCACACGCGTGGCGCAGCGAGCGCATTGCCTCAACGAGGATGACGCCGGCGATAACGACCGTAATTGCCACGTCGAACGGCGTGTTCACAAACCAGAGCAGCCCCATGAGATACGACCCGGCATTAAAGGCAAAGTGCAGCAGGATCGTGTAGCGGAGCTTTCCGGTCGTCACGAGCACCCAACCAAAGATGAGGCCGGCGGCGCCCGCGTAGCAACCCTGCACCCAATTCATGTGCATAAAACCGAAGATTGCCGCCTGCAGCACAATCGCTGCGGGGATACCCCACGTGCTTGGGGCCGCCCAGGGCACCATGGCGCCGTCCTGCGCACTCGCACGACGCCGGCGCTTCCAAAGTGGGCGGCACTGCGGATTAAACGCTCGGAGCGAAAACTCAAAAATAATGCCGCGCACCAGCAGCTCTTCACAAAACGGGGCGCCGAGCACCGTAGTCAGGACGGCGAGATAGTTGGTGTCGCCCATGCCTGTTTCCTCGACAAGCTCGCTGTAGCCGGCCGCCGCCTCGGGCAACAGCGACAGCACGGCGTCGGTCACGTAGCCAACGACCACCTGCAGGGCCAGGCCGATCACGATAACGCAGGCGATGCGTTTCCACACCCCACGCGCTCCCCCGCCGAGCGGGTGCTCGCTTTGCCGGCGTGCCATAAACGAACGCGGCCACAGATAACGCCACCACAGCAGCGCCATCAAAAACGATGCCGTCTGCGCGACGGCCTGAAGCAATTGAATGTCGAGGCCATCGATCGAAAAACCCATGAACACCGATGCGACGCCAAGGGCGGAGAACAAAACGACACTCAGGGCAATATCGGCAGCGACGACGCCAAAACAGGCAAGCGCCCAAATCATCGCATTGAGCATGCCAACCTCCTCCCGACGACTAGTCATTGGGGACGTTCTTCAACGACTAGCTGTTGGGGACAGTCTTTGCCAAAGGCCCCGTTGGGCGAGATGTCGAACGGGAAGGTGCCGCAGCGATTGAATGCGGCGATAAACATGCGGATGGCGTTGGACGGCGTGGTGCCCACGAGCTGGGTTGCCGCCGCGAAGGCTGCCTTCTCCTCGGGCAAGACCTTCGCGACTACGGGGGTCATGTGTTCTGCCATGGCGCTTCCTTTTTGAAACGACGGTGGTGCGGATAGATGCGGGCCACGCGGCTGGGCGACGGGCTGTGAAGGCAACCCGATTGGCCCGCATCCGGAGTTTGTTTCTGCGGCGTTGGTATTACTTAGTATTCCTAAGTATTACCCCGCAGATAGAATACCACACCAGACCCCATTGGGACGGAGGAAAACGAATCATTTTGTTGCTGAGTTAGTATTTAGAGCGTGATGATGTCCGAGATATCGAGGGCCTGAGCGTCGGCGACATCGTGCGTGGCAAGCAGGAGCATGCGACCATCGAGCAGGTCGAGCACGACCTCGGCGCATGCGTCGCGCGCAGCGGTATCTAAACCGGTAAAGGGCTCGTCAAGAATCACCGCGCCGCCCGGGCACAGCAGGGCGCGGGCAATCTCGACACGGCGGCGCTGCCCGCCCGAAAGCTCGGCCACGCGAGCATGCACGTCGACCCCCGGCACCAGCAGACGCAGCAAGGCCGCGGCGCTCGAAGCATCCACATGCGCATCGGCGCACACCAGCACGTTATCCAGCGTCGAGGCGGACTCGACCAAGCGTGCATCCTGAAACACCATCGAGCACGGCGCGCACTCCCCCGCTGCCAACGAAAGCAGCGTCGACTTGCCCATGCCCGAAGCGCCCATCACGCAGATACGCCCACCCGCAGGCACGTTGAGCACCAGACCATCCAGCGCCGGCGCCCAGGGCGCGCGATCGCCCACGGCAAGCGCAATCTCCGCCGCAGCGCTATCGCTCGCAGCCCCCGCACGCCCGCACAATCCATGCCCATGCGCCCGCACGGCCGCGCGCCACGCCACGGGTCCCGAAACCCGCAGCAGCCACACCAGCACGCGCTCACACGCCCACGAGGCGACAACGACCAGCACGGTCCACGCCAGCAGGTCAGCCGTCTCGATGAGCAGCTTCGCCTGATAGATGCGCTCGCCCACGGTGCCCACCGCCATGCCGATCAGCTCCGCCGCCACGCCGGCCTTCCAGCTCATGCCGATCACAGCGCGGGCGCACGAAAGCACAAACGGCAGGACTTCGCGCCAGGTGTGGGCACAAAACAGGCGCCAGCCGCGCACGCCATGCAGACGGAACATCTGCTCCAGCGGTTTATCCACTTGTGCCAAGCCCTCGGCCAGCGAAAAATACACGCCCGGCAGCGCCATCAAAAAGACCGCCGCGATGCTCACGCGCGTCGACCCCAGCCAAATGAGCAGCAGGACCACCACGCAGGCGACCGGCGTCGCCTTTACAAACGACAGTGCCGGAGCCACCAGGTGCGCAAACGCCCGCGAACGTGACGAAATCCCGGCAAGCACGCCACCACACACCGCGGCAAGCGCCAGCCCGCCCAGTATTCGCGCGCCCGAGCCCGCCAAAATCGTCCAGGTGCCGCCATCGCACACCAGGCGCAGCAGCGCCAAGGCAACAGCACCCGGCCCCGGCAAGATCAGCGGCTGCGCTAGCAACGCCGCCACCAGCATCCACGCGGCAAGCCAAAAGGCGGCGACGGCACCCGCTGCCGCCACCGCCTTCATACGCTCCGTCATTTGTCGAGCAAACGCACGCACGGGCTACTCCATGTAGTAGAAATCGTCAGCCGGGAGCTTGCCACCCACGGCGCTCGCGTCCGCATCGGCCAGCACCTGCAGGTACCCACCGAGCGCCGCCTTCATATCCTTCCCCGTCTGGCACACGAGCATGCACCCGGGAATCGCCTTTTCGGCGATCTTGGCGTTGTCCACGATGCCGGCATCGACCACGGCCTGCGCCCAGTCTGCCGGCGCCGCATTGACAGCCTCAACGCTCGCCGCATGGCAACTCAAGAACTCCGCCACGGCCTCGGGATGCTCCTCGGCAAACGCACGGCGCACCACGGTCACACCCGTCAGCAAGCGCGAGCCCGTGTCACCTGCCAGCTCGTCCCACACATCGGTCAGGCTCACCGGTGCCGACAGCTTGCCCTCGCTCTTGGCGATGGCAGCGGTCTTGAACGGCTCGGGCAGCACGCCCACGGCGGACGGGTCGGCAAGCAGGGCCGACAGCACCTCGGTGGGCTCGCTCTTAAACTCAAGCGTCACCTGACCGGTCAGGCCCGCGCGCTCCAGCAGGTAGTTCATGACGTACTCCGGCGTGGTGTCCTTGCCCGTCATATAGACGGTATGGCCCGCCAGATCGCCAAACGAGGTCACACTCGCGTCGCCCGTCACCACGTTCAGCACACCCAGCGTGTTGATGTCGATGACCTGCACCGCGCCCTCGGTCTTGTTGTAGAGCACACTCGCCACGTTGGCGGGCACCAGGGCAATGTCGATATCGCCCTGAATGACCTTGGGCACAATCTCATCGGCGGCAGTATTGATCGCAAAGTCGAACTCATTGTCCGTCTCGCCATCGGCTGCCTGGTCCATAAACTGCACCAGGCCAATCGAAGTCGGCCCCTTGAGCGAGGCGACGTGCACCTCGACCGGCTCTGCAGCAGCACCGGCGCCGTCTGTGGCAGCCGAGCCCGCGGCGGACC
>CAJLVJ010000063.1 GCA_905210085.1 uncultured Collinsella sp.
GGCCCTCGCGGCCTAGTCGCTATTTAGGGCGTCCAAGATTTGGGGCGCAGTTCAAAGATAAGGAAATCGTTTACTGCTCCCATTTTCATTCTCCTTAATTGATGTTCGTTACTGCTATCGTCCTACCTGAGCGCCCGCTCCTCCCCTTTCATTCGGCCATATACGCTCATGGTTGTCTACGGTCGTCTATATATTACAAAGTGACTGCCTTCTGAGCTTTGCTCTTGCATTCCTTTCGGTGAATGGTTGGTTTTGTAGGGCAAACGGCTATGCGCTCTTTAGCTCATAGATATTTTCTAATGCCTTAAATATGCGCATGTACCTGTCAAAACGCACATTGTATATCTCGTGGACTTTGTCGTTTTTTCCAACGGAATCTAGCCTTTTGCAGACCCCGGCGGCAATATCGGCCAAATCTTGTCCGCAAGAAGCTGAAAGCGCTAGCAATGCCGCGCCCTGACCGGCACCGGACGATTCCATGCGCACTAAATCGATTCCCAACACGTTTGAGAGCGTTTGCGCCCAAAAATCGTTCTTAGCCCCTCCGCCAACAAGCCTGATACCGAACCACTCTTGCGAATGGTTCACGGATTCCTTGAGTTCCCTGAGGGCATATGCCGTGCCCTCCATAAGTGCCCTCTCAAGCTCCGAACGCGTCGTGTCAAGGTCAAGCCCCAAAAAGGCGCCTCGAACCGACGGGCAACCGTGCAAGACCTTTTCCCCCGACAGATGCGGATAGAACATGAGGTCCCTCATTTCGTAGAAAGGATCCTCAACGGCCTTGTCCTCGAGATCGTAGGAGTCGCTGTCTAGAATCTGTCCGTACCACCACTCCTTAGCTCCACCACACGACCTAATACTGAGCTGAACTTGCGTCTTAAGAGTATTACCCCATTTAAACAATACGGGCTTACCAACATCTGGAAGTTCAACCCCTTCGGCCGAATACATCAGCACACCGCTTGTGCCAAGCGAAATGGTGGGAATGCCCTCCAGGAGACAGCCCGTACAAATCGCCGCCGCAGGATTATCGCCCGTCCCCCTTACAATCGAAGCGTCTGCGGGAATTCCCGTCTCAGCCGAAGCCCTTTCGCTAACGACCCCGATAACCTTGTCGGAAGGCTCGACAGCGGGAAGCAACGACTCGGGAACCCCAAAATGCTCGCAAACCTCGTCAATCCAAGTTTGCTTCTTATTATCGAAAAGCCCCGTTGTCGACGCTCCGCAATAGTCCATGCCAGGATGTCCGCCAAACTTGAGAGCGATCCAATCCGAAACCGAAAGGAATACCTCGCTCTTGGAAAGAGCTGCTGGGTTGTTTTTAGCCATCCATGCAAGGTTCATTGCCGGAACCCCAGTTGAAAGGAAGCTGGCAACCTGAGGAAAACCTACAGCTAGTGCCCACTGCTTCTCATCAAAAACAGTGTCAATCGTGCGTTGATCATTCCACATTATCGCCGGACATGTCGGAACCCCAGCAGCATCAACCAGCACCGTCGTATGCATTTGCCCGGTGGCCCCAACGCCCTTAATTAGAGACAGGTCGACCTTCTCCCCAAGCAAGGCGCACGCCGAACAAACGGCATCCCACCATATCCCGGGTTCGATCTCTCTCCAACCGGGATGAGGCTCAGAGCATTCGTAAGCCTCGCTTGCAGTTGCGACAACTTTTCCACTTTCATCAATGCACGTAAGCTTCACCGATGACGTGCCAACATCGACACCAAGGTAGAGCGCGCCCATTATCGCCTCATCCATATCCATAATTCCGATTTACTCAGCGATGCCGTTAATGGCGCGGGTCGTTTTGTAGGCAACGGCCGCGGCGGCTTCTCGAGCATCGATTAGCACCTTGGCAAGATTGTGCTCATTGTTGTTTGCCTCATACGCCTTGCCAACAGTTGTGATGTAGGCCTTACGCAGGTCGCTTGCAATATTGATCTTGGACATCTTGTGCGGCTGCATCGCATGGATGGTCTCGTAGGGAATTCCCGAGCCGCCATGAAGAACGAGGGGACACGGAGATACCTCTGCAAGCTTCTCAAGCAGCGGCAAATCGATGCGCGGCTCATCTTCGAGGCCATGAACATTACCGATGGACACGGCCAGCAAATCACAGCCCGTGCGCTCTACGAACTCACAAACCTGATCCGGGTCGGTCTTAAGATCCGCCTCGGAAACATGATCGTCCTCCTTGCCCTTGATGGCGCCAAGCTCCGCCTCGACGGGCACGCCATAGCAATGGCAATAGTCGACCGCCTGGCGCGAGAAGCGAATGTTCTCTTCAAAGGAAAGCGCGGCACCGTCGATCATGACAGAGGTGAAGCCAGCCTGGACCGCCTGGCGTACGTCCTCGAGCGTCTTGCCGTGATCGAGATGCAGACACGTGGGAACGATATAATCCTCCGCCGCGCGCTTTACGATGGATGCGATCATGCCGTAATCGGACAGCTTGACGTTAGTAGGGGCGATCTGAAGAATACCCGGCATCCCGGCCCTCTGTAATCCATCCAGGATACCTAAGGTCATCTCCATGTTCGTCGTGTTATATGCGGGAAGGAGCCATCCGTTCTTGCGTGCAATCTGGATCAGCTCAGTCGAAGTTACAACTGCCATGATTCCTCCAACCGGGTTACGGCAATTCGAGTTGAGTTTTCGTTCCAGATACTTATATAGACGTCTATGTACCTGTTTATAGACGACTATATACCTTTTTGATTTATGCGCAAAGCACTAAATACAGCAAATCTAAAAAAGGGGCTGCCGAGAAGCACTCGACAGCCCCTTTCATTTGACATGCTTACCCCAGCGCCCCATTTGCCAGCATATCGGTAACGTCATTTAGGCTCGGAACTATTGCCGTGGCCAATCTTTCCATCTCATCTGTTGGCTCAGAGAGATCGGGGACCATGACAGTGCAAAATCCTCCTGCAAATCCCGCACGCACCCCGTTATAGGAATCCTCTAAAACGAGGGATTTCTGCGGCGAAGCTCCTAGCTCATCCGCCGCTTTCAAAAAGACGTCTGGATAAGGCTTGGCGTGTTCGACCTCAATACCAGAGACGATCGAATCGAAATAAGGGAGTATTCCTCCCCTTATCAAATTTGCCTCGATCATTTTTCTGCTCGATGATGAAGCAACCGCCATCGGAATTCCCTCAGCCTGAAGATAGTCGAGAAGCCGATCTAATCCGGGTTTCTTCTCTGCGCCCTGAGCCAGCGCTTCATGCGCTATTTCGTAAAAACGGTCAACAAACGCTTGAGAATCGACCTCATCACCATACCACTCGCGAATAATGGACACCGCTTCCGATCCATTGGTGCCACGCATGGCGTCCGCAAGACCCTCTTTGCATTCAACCTCAAACTCAATTGCGGTTTTGGGCCAGCAGGAAGCCCAAATCGGCTCAGTATCGAACATGAGCCCGTCCATATCGAAGATAACCGCCTCGAACATATTGCCTCCTAGTTCAAATAGACGTCTATATACGTTTATTCTATCAAAGGAGATCTATCTTTCGCGACGGCATGAAAGGAGACGGGCCCAGTAAAAGCCGGCAGGCACCTCGCCCACCAAAAACCACCACGATGGGGACTATTCCCATCGTGGTGGTTGCCCTACATCGATCTACTTGGCGTGGCACTTCCAGAGCGGCCCTTGCATCGGCATGTATGTTGCAGGCAAAATCACACGCTACTTGGCGCGACCCTCCTCATAGCGCTCAACCAGCTTGGCCTGAACGTCATAGGGAACCTGCTCATAGCCAGCAGGCTTCATGGTAAAGTCACCCGTGCCGCGCGTGATAGAGCGCAGGCGCGTCGAGTAATCCGTCAACTCGGCGAGAGGTGCCTGGGCAATGACCACGGTATCGCCGCGCTCATCGGTCTCCATACCCGTCACGCGACCGCGCGAGGCCGAGATGTCGCCCATCACGGCGCCGGCGTAGCTCTCGGGGATAGTCACCGTAATTTCCTCGATGGGCTCCAGCACCACCGGGTCGGCATCGGCACACGCCTTGCGCAGGCCGATGCGGGCCGCCGCGCGGAACGCCATCTCGTTGGAGTCGACGCTGTGATACGAGCCGTCGTACACAGCCACGCGAATGCCCGTAAGCGGGTAGCCGGCAATGATGCCGTCCTTCATGGTCTCCTGAACGCCCTTGTCCACGGCAGGAATGAGCGAGCGCGGGATGCGGCCGCCTACGACCTCGTCCACAAACTCATAGCCGTCGCTCGTGCCGTCGGGCCCAATGAGCGGCTCAACGCGCAGCCAGCAGTCGCCGTACTGACCGGCGCCGCCTGTCTGCTTCTTGTGGCGGCCTTGGGCACTCGCCGTGCGGCGGATGGTCTCGCGATACGGAATGCGGATCGGCACGCTTTTGGCCACGACCTTGGTACGATCCTCCAAACGGTTGAGCAGCACCGAAACCTGCGCCTCACCCACCGCCGAAATGATGGTCTGGCCGGTCTCCTCGTCACGATCGATGCTCATGGTCGGATCGGCCTTGCAGGCCTTCTCAATAAACGTGTAGAGCTTCTCTTCGTCGCCGCGATTCTCGGCCTCAATGGCAATGCGGTACTGTGAGTTGGGGAACTTAAACGCCGCAGCCTCGACCTTACCGGTAATCGAGAGCGTATCGCCCGTCTCGGCCGCCAGCTTGGGCGCCACGATGATATCGCCGGCATAAGCGTGACCGACCTCGGTCATGTCGCGGCCGCACATCACATACAGGTGAGCCAGACGCTCGCCCTTGCGCGTGCGCGCATTGATCAGCTCGATGCCCGGCTCAAGTGTACCCGTCAGCACCTTGATAAAGCTGATGCGACCCTGCTGCGGATCGGCTAGGGTCTTAAACACAAACGCCACTGGACGATCATCGTCGCTCGAGATCTTAAGCGAATCACCGTCGATGAGCGGCATCTCGCCATAGTCGGTCGGCGCTGGGAAGTATGTGGCGATGTCGTCCATCAGCGAGTTGACGCCCTGCTCCTTAATGCAATCGCCCGCAAAGACCGGCACAAAGATGCGCGCGGCGATCGCCTTCGACAGCAGGCCTTCAAGCTCCTCCTGCGTCAGCGTCTCCTCGCCTTCCAAGTACTTCATCATCAGCTCGTCGTCAGCCTCGGCCACCAGCTCGCACAGATGGTCATGGGCCTCCTCGGCCTGGGCACGATACTCCTCGGGAATCTCCGACTCAACGGCTTCGGTGCCGTTGCAATGGCGCGCCTTCATGCGTACCAGGTCGATGATGCCGTCAAAGTCCTCGCCCTCGCCCCAGGGAAGGGTCACGGCGCCCAAACGCGTGCCAAAGCGCTCCTGCAGCAGTTCCATGGTGGTCGTAAAGCTGGCCTCGGGGCGCGACAGACGGTTCACGAACACCGCACGCGCCAGACGTAGATCCTCCGCCGCATACCAAAGCTTGACGGTCGTAGGCTGCGGGCCGGCCTCGGCGTCGACCACAAACAGAGCCGTCTCGCAGACGCTCATCGCAGCAAAGGCGTCGCCGATAAAATCGGGGTAGCACGGGGCATCGAGCACGTTGATGCGGGCGCCCTTCCAGTCGATCGGCGCGATGGTCGTCGAGATGGAGAACGAACGCTTGACCTCTTCAGGGTCATAGTCGAGCGTGGGCTTGGTGCCGTCGTGGCCGCCCAGGCGGGCGGTCTTGCCGGAAAGGTGGAGCATGGCCTCGGCGAGTGAAGTCTTGCCCACCCCGCCTTGGCCTACGAGCACCACGTTCCTTACATTGCCGGTCTTGGGAGCACCCATGATGACCTCCTTGCAGGGCCGCGCGCAATGCGCGACGCCAACGGGGAGAGTTCGCGGTCGGTGCCGTCCCGGGAGCAGCATGGTCGGCAGCCGAGCCGACTCACCCTCCAAATGTCCTATGTCCCCACCCTACCCTTGCAATCGCCTGTCCATGCACACCTTTCGGCGCACGTATGGATACAGGCGGCGAGAGGAAGGAAAACGCACGCGAGGCGATTATTGGACCCCGCCGATGCAAATAAAATGCCGCCGCAGGCCATAAGACCTGCGGCGACTTCGCCTCAATTAATAGTTGAGTAAATAGCTGAGCCTACCCCTCGATACGGCTCAAGAACTCGCGGGTACGCTGCTCGCGTGGATGGTCGATGACCTGCTCGGCAGGACCCTCCTCGACAATACGACCGCCGTCCATAAAGACCACGCGGTCGGCAACATCGCGCGCAAACTGCATCGCGTGGGTCACGATCACCATCGTCATATTCTGCGCCGCCAGGTCCTTAATGACACGCAGCACCTCGGCCGTCAGCTCGGGGTCGAGCGCCGAGGTCGGCTCGTCAAAGAATAAGATTTCCGGATCGAGCGCCAGGGCGCGGGCAATACTCACGCGCTGTTGCTGACCGCCCGAAAGCTCACACGGCACCTTGTTCTCGTTGCCCGTCAGCCCCATTTGCGCAATCAGCTCGTGAGCGCGGGCTTCCGCCTGCTCGCGCGAGCGCTTGAGCACGCGGATCGGTGCATCGGTGATGTTTTTCATCACGGTATAGTGCGGGAACAGATTGTAGTTCTGAAACACCAGACCAAACCGCGAGCGCGCTCGCTTGGGAACATCGCCTTTCGCATATATCGCACCCGATCCCGCATCCGTCGCAACCGCAAGGTCGCCAAACGAAAGCGAGCCGCCGTCGAGCGTCTCGAGCAGCGTGGCGCAGCGCAACAGCGTTGACTTACCGCCGCCCGAAGGCCCGATAATCGCCACGACCTCGCCACGCTTGACCTCGAGCGAAATATCTTTGAGCACCTCATTGCCGCCAAACGCCTTACGCGCGTTCGCTATATTCATTACCGAATTAGTCATGGTAGTAATCCAATTTTTTCTCCGCGGCGCCCAACAGCATCTCGACCACGAAGTTGAAAACCCAGTAGATCAGCGCCGCAATCGCAAACGGCACCATGCTCACCTGCGAGGCAACCAGCGCCTTGGCGGTCGAGAACATCTCGCCCACGCCAATGGCAAACGCCAGCGACGTGTCCTTGACCAGCGTGATGATCTCGTTGCCCATCGCCGGCAGAATACGCTTGGCGACCTGCGGCATCACGATATACAGAAACGTCTGCATGCGCGAATAGCCCAGCACCTCGGCTGCCTCGTATTGGCCGCGCGGAATCGACTGCAAGCCCGAGCGATAGATCTCGGCAAAGTAGCCAGCGTAGTTGATGATGAACGCCACGACGCATGCCGTCCATTTGGAATCGGGCGTGAGCGAGATGCCGAACACGTAGTACGGGGCAAAGTAGATGGCAAACATCTGTAGCATGAGCGGCGTACCGCGCATCACCGAAATATAGATGCGCGCGATCCAGCGAAGCGGCGCAATTTTGCTCATGCGCATGAACGCCACGGGGATTCCCAGCGGAATCGACCCGAGTAGCGTCAGCACAAACAGCTGCAAGCTGACCAAGAATCCCCGGCCAAGCATCTGCATCATGACCTGAATAGACATTATTTCAAGACCCAATTGTCGAAGGATAGACCATAATCTGCGTATTTATCGCACAGGTCCTTAACCGTGCCGTCCTCGTAGAGTGCCTTGAGCGACTCGGTCACGGCATCGGCCGACTTGGTGTCGCCCTTCTTAAAGCCGACGGCATAGTGCTCACTGGACAGCGGCTTATCAAGCTGCGTATAGGCATCGGGCTTTGCGGCAAGCTGATACTGAGCAATCGAAAGGTCGCACGCCACGGCATCGACCGCGCCGCTCTCGAGCTGCATAAAGGCCGTGTTGTACTCACCGATGGTGTCGAGCGTGGCAAACGTCGCCGCCAAATCCTTCTGATCGCCCTCGAGCACGTCCTGAGCAGCGGAATCGGTCTGGGTGATCACCGTCTTGCCGGCAAGATCATCCCAGCTCTTGATGCCCGCATCCTTCTTGACCACGAGCACCTGCTCGTTGAGCATGTACGGCTCGGAGAACGTGTAGTCGTCCTCGCGACCCTCCATGGTAAAGCCGTTCCAGATGCAGTTGATGGCGCCGGAGTTGAGCAGCGTGTCCTTGGCATCCCAATCGATGGCCTCGTAATCGACTTCCCAGCCCTGTTTATCGGCAACGGCCTTGGCAAGATCGAGGTCAAAGCCCGTGTACTCGCCGTCATCGCCCACAAAGCCGTACGGAGGATAGGACTTGTCAAAGCCCACCACGAGCTTCTTGGACTCGGCGGCGCCCTTCACGTCCTTGGCTGCGGCAGATCCAGCAGCGGAGCCCTTGCCGGCACCGCCGCAGCCAACCAGGCCAAGGCCCAGAACCGTAGCGAGTGAGCCGGCTAGACCAACAAACTGACGACGAGACATATCGGTATTCATGGTATTCCCCCTTGATGGCACTTTAGTTAAGTAAAGTGAGTCATGTAACGTTCAGAATCATACACTTTAGTGAGATGGAGTACAAGGGAGGGTTTGCCCGGCGCGGGCGGGGAGCGGCGCGTAATTAAGTTTCCTGCTCTACAGTCCTGCGCAAGACGGAAAGCACATTAAGTGCTTTCCT
>CAJLVJ010000064.1 GCA_905210085.1 uncultured Collinsella sp.
GAGATGGAAAAGCGCGGCCTGGGCACCAAGTCCACGCGCGCGAGCATCATCGAGCGCCTGTACGCCGTGCGCTATCTCAAAAACGATCCCGTGGAGCCGAGCCAGCTGGGCATCGCCATCATCGATGCACTGTCGCAGTTTGCCCCGCGCATCACGAGCCCCGATATGACCAGCGAGCTCGACGGCGACATGACCCGCGTGGAGCGCGGCGAGGACACCGAAGAGCATGTCGTGACGCACTCGCGCGCGCTGCTGGCCGGTGTGCTCGACGAGCTGCTCAAGCATACGCAGGAACTGGGCGATGCTATCAGCGACGCCGTCACGGCCGATGCGCGCGTGGGCGCCTGCCCCAAGTGCGGCAAGGACTTGGTTATGAAGACGAGCGCCAAGACCCGCGGCAGCTTTATCGGCTGCATGGGATGGCCCGACTGCGAC
Source organism: uncultured Collinsella sp. (assembly GCA_905210085.1). GTDB lineage: Bacteria > Actinomycetota > Coriobacteriia > Coriobacteriales > Coriobacteriaceae > Collinsella. The sequence continues at coordinate 436 of CAJLVJ010000064.1, forward strand.
GTGACCTATCCGGTGCCGAGCGGCGTCAAGGTGAGCCCGCTCGAGGGCGAGGCGGCCGTGTGCCCCGAGTGCGATGCGCCGCGCATTAAGTGCCAGCCGTTCCGCCAGAAGGCCTTCGAGATTTGCGTGAACCCCACATGCCCCACTAACTACGAGCCCGACCTTAAGGTGGGCGAGTGCAAGGTGTGTGCCGAGGCCGGACGTCATGGCGACCTGATTGCACACAAGAGCGAGAAGAGCGGCAAGCGCTTTATCCGCTGCACCAACTATGACGATTGCGGCGTGAGCTATCCGCTGCCGGCGCGTGGCAAACTCGAAGCGACGGGCGAGACCTGTCCCGAGTGCGGCGCCCCCATCGTGGTGGTCAACACGGCGCGCGGTCCGTGGCGTATCTGCGTCAACATGGACTGCCCGACCAAGGAGAAGAAGCCCGCCCGCGGCCGCAAGACCACAACCAAGGCGAGCACGGCGAAGAAGACCACGGCGGCCAAGAAGACGACCGCCAAAAAGGCGACGGCCAAACAGACGACTGCCAAGAAATCGACTGCCAAAAAGACCGCTGCCGACAAGTAACCGAGCACATATCCGAGCACATATAGACACGACGGGGCCGGGCGCGCAAATGCAAATGCGCGCCCGGCCCCACTTCTAAGTTGCGGTGAAATAGGGACTGTTTTTGCTGGCAAAAGGCCTAATTAATCCCTATTTCACCGCAAGTTCTAATCAGTTGCTGGGATTACTTCACCTCGACGGGCTTGGCTCCGGGATAGCGGTCCTCAAAGTCCAGGCGATACTTGCTGTCATTGGTGCCCGCCACGTTGTCGTGTGTCAGCGGCGCCACGATTTCGTCCTTATGGTCCGCGGGTTTTGCGTACTTTAGGCTGATCTCCCAGGCATCGCAGATCGCGTCGATGCGGTTGTCCAGGTCGTCATACAGGGCAACGATGTCTTTCCAAGAACTGTAGTTCTTAGAGCTCATGGGGACATCCAGGTCCTCGACGATATCGTAGTACTGCTCGATGGTGTCTTCCGTGCGCTCGGCGACGTCGGCGAGATTTTGACGGGCGGTACGATCTTCTTCCAGATAGCTGCCATTGAAGGCCTGCGCGCAGGCGCGGACCTGGCTATCGAGATCTTCGAGCAGGTCGTAGTATTCGCTCAGGCGACGGTAGAGGTTCTGCTCAGAGAGGGTTGCTTCGTCGTCATCGTCGTCATCGTCGTCGTAGAGGCTATTGGGGTCGTCGAGAGGCTTGAGGTCATCATCGTCAACATCATGGTGCAGCTTAGTAATCTCGGCAGTCGTTTGCGTGGCGGCGTTGTCGAAAGGCTTGATCACAAAGAAAATGACCAGGGCGATGATGGTTGCCACCAGCACAACGATAACGGCGACAAGCGCCCTGGTGGCGCTCTTTTTTGCAGCGGGGGCCTGCGGTGAATCAGACGCGTACGCAGACGCCGGTTGCTGTTGGGGCGGGGTGTCCGCGACGGGTATGCGCTGCGTCGTTTCGACCGCCGCGGGACCGGCAGCGGGGTCGGGGCGATAGGCGAGGGGGTCGTCCGGCTTAGCTTGCGGCGTATCGAGGGAGCCGGTCTGCTCAAACGCGGGCTGGCCATTGCTCGCAGTTGTCTGCTCAACGGGTGCACCGCACGAGGTGCAGAACTTGGCATCATCTGCAAGAAGCTTGCCGCACGAGGCGCAATACCGAGACATTGCCACTCCTTTCGCCACATTTCAATGCAATACGACGATTATACCCACCGTTCAAAATTCTCCATCATAAGTTGCGGTGAAATAGGGACTGTTTGGCGATCTCAGAGCTTCAATCAGTCCCTATTTCACCGCAACTTTGGAAAGGCACCATTAGCCATTGGGGACGCGCCGAGCACTGGGGTATCATGGCTTGGTTGGTATATCTGCATTTACGCGCCTTGTGGGAAGGGGCTGCGCTCATGGCTTTTGAGCCCGCTCAACATAGCTTTATCACGCTCGAGGGCGTCGATGGTGCCGGCAAGTCCACGCAGGCGCGTCTGCTTGCCCGCGCGCTCGAACTCGCTGGCTACCAGGTTGTGAGCCTGCGCGAGCCGGGCGGCACCGCCATTAGCGAAAAGATCCGCGCTCTGCTGCTCGACCCCGCCAATACGGCGATGGGCGACACCTGCGAGTTGCTACTCTACGAGGCAGCGCGTGCCCAGCTGGTGCACGAGGTCATCGCACCTGCCCTCGCTGCCGGCAAGGTGGTCCTGTGCGACCGTTTCTACGATTCCACGACCTGCTACCAGGCGTTTGCCGATGGCCTCGATCGCCAGATGGTGCGCGATGCCAACAACCTGGCCGTCGCGGGGACGCACCCGGCGCTCACGCTCGTCTATCACATCACGCCCGAGCAGGCGGCGCTACGCATGGCAGCTCGTGGCGCGGCCGACCGCATGGAGGCAAAAGGCATGGCATTCCAAGAGCGCGTTTACCAGGGATTCTGCAGCATTGCTGCCGAGGAACCCGCCCGCGTAAAGCTCATCGACGCTACCGCGACCATCGAGGAAGTCTTTGCGAAGACGGTCGAGCAGGTTCGCGCGTACGGTCTCGACATTCCGCAAGACGCCGTCGCCGCCGCACTTGCCCAGGAGGCCGAGTAACGTGGCCCCCGCTCAGGCAAGCCTGCTGGCCAAGCTCGACACCCAAGAGCGCGTGCGCGACTTTTTGACCAACGCCGTCGCCAGCGGCCGCGCATCGCACGCCTACCTGTTTTTGGGCGCTCCCGGCGCCGGCAAGCTCGATGCCGCATGGGCGCTCGCCCAGGCCTTCCTGTGCGAGCAGGACGGCTGCGGCGCATGCGACAGCTGCGTGCGCGTTGCGCGGCACACACACCCCGACGTGCACTATTACACGCCCGAGAGCGCCACGGGCTACCTCATTGCCCAGACCCGCGAGCTGCTCGATGACGTGCCGCTGGCGCCCATCCGTGCCAAGGCCAAGGTCTACATCATCGATCGTGCCGAGCAACTGCGCGCTAACACCGCCAACGCGCTGCTCAAGACACTCGAGGAGCCGCCCGAGGGCGTAATGTTTATCTTGCTGGGCACCTCCGCCGACGTGATGCTGCCCACCATCGTGAGCCGCTGCCAGTGCGTGCCGTTTCGGCTGGTGTCGCCCACCGTGGCCGCGCGTGCCGTGAGTCGCGCGACGGGTCAGGATCTCACGCGTTGCCGCATGGCGGTCGCCGTGGCGGGGAGTCCTGCGCGCGGCATCGAGTTCCTTAAGAGCGCCGAGCGCCAGGATGCTCGCCGCCAGATGCTCCGCGCCATCGACTCGCTCATCGCTGCCGATGAGGCCGATGTGCTCAGCCGCGCCAAGTCGCTTATTGTCGCCGTTAAGGCTCCGCTCGCCGAGGTCAAGTCCACGCAGGAAAAGGTGCTCGAGCAAAATGCCGATTATCTGTCGCGTGGAGCATTGAAGCAGCTTGAGGACCGCAACAAGCGCGAACTCAACGCGCGCGAGCGTTCGGGTATCATGGAAGCGTTGGCGAGCGCACGGACGCTCATGCGCGACGTGCTGCTGACACTTCAGGACGAGGCGGCCGACGTAGTGAACGAAGACGTGCGCGACACAATCGGTCGGCTTGCCGCCGCGACCAATGTTGCGGGTGCCACCCGGGCGCTCGAGGCAGTCGCGACCGCCGAGCGCAACATCGCCAGAAACGTTACTCCCCAGCTGGCCATCGAGGTCATGCTGTTCGATATCAGGAAGGCACTGAAATGCCGTTAGTCGTACCCGTTAAGTTTACCTACGCCTCGCGCGACCTGTGGTTCGACCCGCAGGATCTGGATATCCTCGAGGCCGATTATGCCATTTGCTCCACCGAGCGCGGAACCGAGATCGGCCTGGTCACGGCCGATCCCTTCGAGGTGCCGCAAGACGAGATCGGTCAGCCGCTCAAGCCCGTGCTGCGCGTGGCGAGCGACATCGACCTGCAGCTTGCCGACGACCTGGCCATCCAGGGCGACGAGGCGATGGTCGATTTCCGCCGTCTGGTCAAAGAGCTCGACCTCGAGATGAAGCCGGTCGGCGTCGAGTACCTGTTTGGCGGCGAGAAGGCCGTGTTCTACTTTGCGGCCGAGGAGCGCGTCGATTTTCGTCAGCTCGTCAAGGACCTGTCCTCGACGCTGCACATTCGCGTCGACATGCGCCAGATCGGCGTGCGTGACGAGACCCGCCTGGTGGGCGGCTATGCCCAGTGCGGACAGGAGCTCTGCTGCACGCGCTTTGGCGGACAGTTTGAGCCCGTCTCGATTCGCATGGCAAAAGAGCAGGACCTGCCGCTCAACTCGTCCAAGATCAGCGGCGTTTGCGGCCGCCTGATGTGCTGCCTGCGCTATGAGTTCGAGGCGTACAAGGACTTTAAGAGCCGCGCGCCCAAAAAGAAGACGCTCATCGATACGCCGCTTGGCAAGGCGCGTATCCAGGAATATGACACGCCGCGTGAGCAGCTGGTGCTGCGCCTGGAGAACGGCAAAGTCTTTAAGGTCAACCTGGCCGATATGACGTGCTCGGAGGGCTGCAAAAAGAAGGCCGCCGAGCAGGGCTGCAACTGCCGCCCCGATTGCGTAACGCGCGACGTGCTCGAGCGCATCGAGTCGCCCGAGATGCGCCTGGCGCTCATGGAGCTCGATCGCGAGAATGGCGTCGATGTGGGCGATGGCCTGTCGAGCGCCGATCGTCTGGCGGGGACGACGATGCCCAAGCGCCGTCGTCGCGATGCCGAATCCGATGCTCGCTCCGGTCAGGGCCAGGGCGAGGGCCGTGGCCGCGGAAAGGGCCGCGGCAAGGTCGAGGCGCCCGAGGCCGAGGAGGCGGCCGATGGCCGTCGCCGCCGCAAACGCGCAGCGTCCGTCGACAATGGCGAGACCGCGGGCAAGAACGCTTCCCGCGAGCGTGAGGCTCACCAGCCCCAGCAGCAAAACCGCGGCGGTGGCATGAACCCCACGCGCCGTCGTCGCCGTCACCTGTCGAGCGAGGAGCGCGAGGACGCCTTCCGCGCCGCAGCCGCTCGCGAAGCCGGTGCCGCTCCCAAGGGCGCCTCGGCCTCCGACGCGCCTGCCGACAAGGGCGGCAAGCCGCGTGGCGAGGAGGAGCGCGCGCCGCGTCCGCGCCGCCGCCATTCCTCGGGCACGCAGCAGAAGCCCTCGGTTCCTTCCGTGGCCGATCAGGTTTCGGATGGCGAAGTCAAGGTCACGCGCCGTCGCCCCGGCGATGGCGGAGGAGCTGCCGCCAAGGCTTCGCGCGGCGGTACTCGCGACGAGCGCGAACCGCGTGAGGATCGCGGTGGCGAGGGCTCGACTGACCAGGGTCAAAAGCGTCGCCGTCGCCGTCGCTCCCGTAAGCCGCGTCAGGACGGTGGCGAGGGCTCGACCCACACCTCGTCCGCACCGCAACCGCCTGCCGGCGAATAGCGCCCGCGAGCGGATTTAGCCCGCCTTGCCCCGAACGCATCGGGGTATCATAACGCTGAATCAACAACCCTCCCTGCGACCGAACGTAGGGAGGGTTGTGTCTTGAAAAGCCATCTGAACATATTGAGCCGTCTGCAGGGTGCCGACGCCCTACCGTTTGCGGACGAATTGCTACCGCTTGCCGAGCGGGTGGCACGCGAGGCGCTCGAGGCATTGTCGCCAACACGATGTGCCGGCTGCGAGCGCGCCGGTGCGCTGATCTGCCAGGATTGTCTGGCATCGCTCACGCTCATCGACCCACGTCATAGCTGTACCCGATGCGGCGCCCCGTTTGGGGATTTGCTGTGCACCGAGTGTTCGGTCGAGGGCACGTCTTCGGCAATGGCCGAGGCGCTCGATCGCTGTCTGGCGTGTGCCGTCTACGCACATCCGCTGCCGCGCATCATCAAGGCGTACAAGGATGCGGGCGAGCGCCGCCTGGCACCGTATCTGGCGGAGCTACTCTACGACACTGCCTTGCATGCCCAGGTGGCAGCCCCCGATCGCTACGACGGCGTGCTGTCCGGTGCGGACGCGGTGGTATTTGTGCCCGCGACTGCGGCGGCGTTTCGGCGGCGTGGATTCGATCACATGGAAGCAATCGCGCGCTCGTTTTGCGATCTTTCGGGCGTGCCGTTGCTGGATGCCCTGGTCAAATACGGTCATGGTGACCAGCGTGAACTCGGTCGCGATGAGCGCCGGGAGCATGCCCGGGGCATGTACGAGACGATCGAGGATGTGCGCGGCCGCCGCCTGCTGCTCATTGACGATGTCATTACCACGGGTGCGACCATGGCAGCGGCCTCGGCGGAGCTCAAGCGTGCCGGCGCCGCGGCAGTCGATGGTCTCGCTATCGCACGCGTTTGGTAGGGGGTGGTTTTGTGGCAGTGAAGCTAGCGCGGCGCATCGAGCTGACAAGCGAGCAACTGGCGGCCTCCGTAGTCCTGACCGGTGCCTCGGCGCTGCGCATGATGCGCGCCGAGCGCCGACAAATGGGTTACATCAGCTGGAGAGACCTCGATCCCGATGAAGAGCGCCGTGTGCTGCATACATCGTCTCCCTCGGCCGAGGACATCTATCTTCCCGATTTGGTGCGGATCGGGGCCGTGAGTGGCGAGGTCCAAGAAGACTTGTGCCTGCTGGTGGGGTCGGCGAAGCAGCGTCGCCGCATGCCTGGTGCAAGCTGGTCCGTTTGTTCTACAGACCTGCCGGACGCCTCGATTTTGGAGGTGGAGCCGGGGGTGTACAGCTTGTCTCCCGAGGCCCTCTGTGCCGCCGTTGCGCGCGAAGTCGGCTGTATCCAGGCATTTGCCCTGGCCCAGGAGCTGTGCTCCAAGATTTCGCTGAGCGATCGCGGGCAGTATCTGCCCCCTTACAGCTCGCCTACCGTGAACAGGCTTGCAAAGGATAAGGACCAGCCGTCAGATGTGGGCTACTTTGAGGTCGAGCCAGTGCTGACGCCCGATCGCCTGGCAGATTACCTTGCGGCATGCAAGGGGAGCGCGGCCAAGCAGCTGCGGCGGCTGTGCCCCTTTCTGTCGGAAAACCTGCGCTCACCCATGGAATGCATCATGCTTGCCATGTTTTCGCTTCCGTTTTCTTATGGCGGATTTGCCTGCGGTCCCTTTAAGACCGACTGCAAGATCGAGTTCGATGACCGCGCGCAGGCAATCTCGGGGATGCCGCATGCAGTTTGCGATGCGTATCAGGAGGCAGCCCGGTTTGACCTGGAATACAACGGTGAGCTGGGCCATTCCTCCCGGAGGGGACGTATCCATGATGAAAAACGCAACACGGGCTTGATTACTATGGGAATCGAGGTCGCGACGGTCAACAACGAAATGCTCTGCGACATGGAAGCGATGGAAGCGCTCGCATGGCGCATATACCAACGCATGGGAAAACGATATCAGAATCGTGTAGAGGCTCGTCGAAAGAGGCAAGATGCTCTGCTGAATACGCTCCGAGCGTGCTTTGGGCTCAAGCCGGCGTAAAACTATGGCTTTATAGGGGGTCTGTTTATATGCCCTGTGCAAAAAACGGCAAATATGAGTACTGCTATTAGATTAGTGACAGCAAAAATAAAGAAACTTGGGCCGAAAAACTGGATTCAGCGAAGAGATAATAAACGAATGTGGAATATCTTGGCGCCAAGCGGGCTGTGCGGAACTCAAAAAGGGCTCGTGGGGCGGAAATACGCTGCTACTAAATTGGTAGCAGTACTCATATTTGCCGTTTTTTGCACACGGCACCCTGAGACGGGTGCCCCGGAGCTCCCCGTGGGGGGAGCTCCGGGCTTCATGGGGGCACGAATGGTCCGCCCCGACCTGCGAAATCTGTGCTCGCGATGCGAATAACGTCCCTAACCTTAAACTATAGCTTGAACTTAGCTATAATGCGCTACGTTCCTGCCAGGCTGTGGTTGCGGACGGACGAAATGCCCATCCTAGTCCAAGACAGACGCGGTCAAAGGGATCCACGTAAGCGACCGCGTGCGCGCGGCGCGATCATGGCGCGTCCTAGA
>CAJLVJ010000065.1 GCA_905210085.1 uncultured Collinsella sp.
GCGAACCTCCAGTCCGGACCGCCCCGCGGTCCAACTTTCTGTCCGCACCCCCTTTTACCAGTTAAAAGGTCTAATCAGTCCCTATTTCACCGCAACTGAAACAGGGGCGCTCTCCAAGAGAGCGCCCCTGCCGGGTTTCCATAGTACTGGCGAAACAGTTTTACAGTTCTGGCGAAGCAGTCCTTGAGATCCGCCTTGCCTTATGCCAAGAACTCCTTGGTGGTCGCCACGATGTTGGCGGCGTCCAGGCCATACTTGTGCAAGAGCTCGGCACCCGGGCCGGACTCGCCAAAGGTGTCGTTGACGCCGATCTTCTTGAGCGGCGTCGGGCACTGCTCGCACAGGACGTCGGCAACGGCGCTGCCCAGGCCACCGATTACAGAATGCTCCTCGACGGTCACGACGTGGCCGGTCTTGGTGGCGCTCTTGACGATCAGGTCGGCATCGATGGGCTTGATGGTGTGCATGTTGATGACCTCGGCGTCGATGCCCTCGGCAGCGAGCTGCTCGGCGGCCTCGAGAGCCTCGCCGACCATCAGGCCGCAGGCGATGATGGTCACGTCGGCGCCCTCGCGCATGACAATGCCCTTACCCAACTCGAAGTTGTAGGTCTCGGGGTCGTTGATAACCGGCGAGGCCAAACGAGCGAAGCGCATGTACACCGGACCGTCGCACTCGTAGGCGGCGCGCGTCACGGCGCGGGCCTCCACATCGTCGGCAGGAACGATCACAGTCATGCCGGGGATGACGCGCATGAGGGCGATATCCTCACAGCACTGGTGCGTGGCACCATCCTCGCCCACCGAGATACCGGCGTGCGTGGCACCAATCTTAACGTTGAGGTGCGGGTAGCCGATGGAGTTACGGACCTGCTCAAAAGCGCGGCCGGCTGCGAACATGGCAAAGGTGCTCGCGAAGGCAACGCGGCCGGTGGTCGCGATACCGGCGGCGACGCCCATCAGGTTGCTCTCGGCGATACCCACGTCGAAGAAGCGGTCGGGGCAGGCGGCCTTGAACTTGCCGGTCTGCGTGGCGGCGGCCAGGTCGGCGTCGAGGACCACAAAGTCATCGTGCTCGTTGGCGAGCTCGACGAGGGCCTCGCCGTAGCTTACGCGCGTGGCGATTTTTTTGACGTCTGCCATCCTAGAGCTCCTCTCCGGCGGCCGTGAGCTCTGCCATGGCCTGCTCAAACTGTTCATCGTTGGGGGCCTTGCCGTGCCAACCAACCTGGTTCTCCATAAAGGACACGCCCTTGCCCTTCAGGGTCTCGGCGATAATGGCGGTCGGCTGCCCCTTGGTGGCGCGAGCCTCGGCAAAGGCGGCGCGGATCTGGTCGAAGTCGTTGCCGTCGGCGAGCTCCACCACGTGGAACTTGAACGCGCGGAACTTGTCGGCGAGCGGCATGGGGTCGTTGACCTCCTCGACGGGGCCGTCGATCTGCAGGCCGTTGTGGTCGACGATCACGCAGAGGTTATCGAGCTGCTGGTTGCCGGCAAACATGGCGGCCTCCCAGACCTGGCCCTCCTCGCTCTCGCCATCGCCCAGCAGGGCGTACGTGCGGTAAGTATCGCCCCAGTGCTTGGCGGCAACGGCCATACCCACGGCGGCGGAGATACCCTGGCCGAGCGAGCCGGTGGACATGTCGACGCCCGGGGTGTCGTTCATGTTGGGATGACCCTGCAGGTGGCTGCCGATATGGCGCAGCGTCTCGAGATCCTCCTTGGGGAAGAACCCACGCTCGGCGAGCACGGCGTACAGGCCCGGAGCGCAATGGCCCTTGGAGAGCACAAAACGGTCGCGATCGGCCTTGCGGGGATCGGCCGGGTCGACGTTCATTTCCTCAAAGTACAGATAGGTCATGATGTCGGCAGCGCCGAGCGAACCGCCCGGATGGCCGGACTTGGCAGCGTGCACGCCGGTGACGATGCCCTTCCTTACCTCGTTGGCAACCTTTTTGAGCTCTTCGTCGCTCATTGTGCCTTCCTTTCATCCTCATTAGACAAAATGCGCACGGCACCGAAGGTAATCCCAACACAGCCGCAATGCACGTACGTCATTCATTATGCTGGAAACTGATGGCTTTACCAGAGTTTTTATCATTATTTGAACAATTTAGCAGGCAGAACCGCTGATGAAACGGTTTATCAATGTGAACGTCTTTTGGATGGAACGCAGTCGACCCTACGCGCTAATGTCCTTGAATCCCTCGCCGAAGGCTTCCGTAACGTCAGCGACCGTCACAATGGCGTGAGGATCGCGCTCGCGCACGATCGTCTTGAGGGTATTGAGCTCTCGACGGCTCACGATGACCATAATCACCGGCTTCTCGGCACCCGAATACATGCCAGTCGCCTTAAACTTGGTACAACCACGACCCAGGCCATACATGATATCGGCAGCGATATCAGGGAACTTGTCCGAGATGATGAGTACCATACGGCGCTTGTTGCCACCATCGACCACGGCATCGATCACGTAGCCGCTAATGACCATCGAAAGGCCTGCATATAGTGCGTTTTCGATTGAAAAGACCGGAGCCGACAGCGCGCATACGGCAACATCGATCGCCATGACGGTCGAGCCCACCGGCAGCGAGGTGTTACGCGAGATGATTTGGCCAATCGTGTCCGAGCCGCCGGTGTTGGCGCCGGCGCGCAACACCATGCCGTAACCGATGCCCGTAATAATGCCGCCCCACATAGCGGGAAGCATCAGGTCCGCATCCGCCAGAGGTGCTACAAACGGGGCGAACAGATCGGTAAAGAAGCCCAGCAGCACAAAGCCCGTCGCGGTCTGCACCACGTAGAACATGCCGCCCTCGCGCATAACGACCAGTAGCAGCAAGGCATTCATCACGATGGTCTGGATACCGACGGGAAGCGACACGCCTCGCGTCGCGCCGACCGCCTGGATAATGGTGGCAAGGCCCGTAACGCCACCGGCAGCAAGGCCGTTGGGAATCAAAAACAGGTCGGTCGCGATGGCGGCCAAGGCACACCCCAACATGATCTGGGGCAGGTCGTGAAAGAAGTTCATCGAAAGAATGCGCTTGATGTCCAGACGATATGCCATGCTGCCTCCCTCAAAAAAGCGCACCCAAACGGATGCGCTTTGAACTTCTTCTTGTATTCGATTCTACCGATTCGCCGGACAAAAACCACCCCTGCGCAGGGTTTGTTCTGGATACAAACCCGTCCAACCGTTGGACTTGGCATCGGCTTGAAGCCACGATGTTTTAGACCTCCGAGCCTTCTGCATCGGCGTTGCCGGTCGCCCAGCGATGATAGCCAATAACAAACGGGTCCAGGTCGCCATCGTCAAGAACTGCCTCGACATTGCTGGTCTCCACGCCCGTGCGTAGGTCCTTAACCATCTGATACGGGTAGAGCACGTAGCTGCGAATCTGGTTGCCAAAACCGATCGTGGTCTTGGGTCCACGAATCTCATCGAGCGCCTCGGCACGCTTCTCGAGCTCAATCTCGTACAGGCGAGCCTTGAGGATCTGCATGCACGCGGCCTTGTTCTGGATCTGGCTGCGCTCGTTTTGGCAGGTGACCACAATGCCGCTGGGGAAATGCGTCACGCGCACGGCGGAGTCGGTAGTGTTAACGCCCTGACCGCCCGGGCCGCTCGCGTGGTACACGTCCACGCGGATGTCGTCGGGACTGATCTCGATGTCGATATCATCGGGCAGCACGGGGATGACCTCGACGCCGGCAAACGTGGTCTGGCGGCGCTTCTTGTCGTCGGTGGGGCTAATGCGAACCAAGCGGTGAACGCCGGCCTCGGCGCGCAGCATGCCAAATGCGTCCTTGCCCTCGACGGTAAAGGTCGCGCGGTCGATGCCGATGACCTCGGCCGCGGGACAGTCGTTAATGGTGACCTTCCAGCCGCGACGCTGGCAGTACTTCATGTACATCTTAAAGAGCATGAAGGTCCAGTCCTGGGCCTCCAGACCACCCTGTCCGGGCTTGATGGTCACAATGGCATCGCCGTGATCGAACTCACCGGTAAACCAGCTCGAAAGCTCAAGCTCATCGATGGCACGGGCCAGGCGCTCAGCCGTGGCTGCAGCCTCCTCGCGAAGGGTGGCGGCGTCGGGGTCATCCCCCATCTCCTCGGCAAGCTCCAGCGCGGCGCGGGCATCGGAAAGCTCGCCGCGCGCGGTGTCCACGGCAGCGATATCTTCCTTGGTACGCGCGATCTCCTCCATGGTGGCACGGGCGGCGTCGGCGTCATCCCAAAAGTCAGGGGCAGCACTTTTGGCCTCGAGCTCGGTCACGCGCGTGCGCTTTTCGTCCAAATGGAGATACGACTCGACCTCGCCGAGCCGGTCCGCAAACGCGTCCAGCTCGGCGGGCGTTACCTCTAAAGCCTCAGCCATTAACGATTCCTGCCGTGGCAGTACTTAAACTTCTTGCCGCTACCGCAGGGGCACGGGTCGTTGCGGCCCACGTTGACGTACGGATCGTCGCTCTCGGACTTGCGATAGGTGGTCACCTTGCCACCGTTGTTGACGGCAGCCGGACCACCCTGGACAGCCGTGCGGGCCTGCACCTGCGCCTGCTTGCGCAGCACCGAGTCGCCGTTGTCACCATCGACCTCGGCAGGACCGGAGAAGCGCGCACCCTCGAGCGCGGGCTCTTCCTTGTGCTCCACGGCACGTGGGGCAGCCTTGATCTCGATGCGCAGAACCGTACGCAGATAATCCTCGTACATGGTATCGACGAGTATCTGGAACGCGCCGTAGGCCTCGGTCTTGTACTCGACCAGCGGGTCGCGCTGGCCAAAGCCGCGCAGGCCGATGCCGGTCTTGAGGTAGTCCATCTCCTGCAGGTAGTTCATCCAACGGGTATCGATGACGCGCAGCATGACCTGGGTATTGAGCTCGCGCATCAGGTCCTCGCCCAGACGCTCGGCCTTCATGTTGTAGCACTTCTCAACATAGGCCAAGACATCGGCAGCCAGGGCTTCAAAGTCCTCGTCGGGGAACTTCGGCGTATCGATGTGGCCGGTGAGCTCCACAACCCACTTGCGCAGGCCCTCCAGGTCGCGCTCGCCCTCGTGGCTGTCCTTGGTGCAGAACTCCTGCACGCAGCGGTACACGGTGTCGTGCATGACCTCGGTGATGTGGTCGGTCAGGTCCTTGCCGTCCAGAATCTTATTGCGCTCGGCGTAGATGACCTGGCGCTGCTTGTTCATGACGTCGTCGTACTCAAGGACGCTCTTACGCATGGAGAAGTTGATGCTCTCGACCTTGTGCTGGGCGCTCTCGACGGCCTTGGAGATGATCTTGTGCTGAATGGGCATGTCGTCGCCCATGTCGGCCGTGACCATCATCTTGGAGACGCGGTCCATCTTGTCGCCGCCGAACAGGCGCATGAGGTCGTCCTCGAGCGACAGGTAGAACTGGGTCTCGCCCGGATCGCCCTGACGACCGGAGCGGCCGCGCAGCTGGTTGTCGATACGACGGGACTCGTGGCGCTCGGTTCCGATAACGGTCAGGCCGCCGGCGGCAAGCACGCGCTCGCGCTCGGCCTTGCAGGTCTCCTTGGCCTCGGCGTTAAACTGCTCGAGCTGCTCGGGCGTCACGTCCTCCATGGTCAGGCCCTCGTACTCCAGGCGCTCGCGCACCAGCTCGTCGGGGTTGCCGCCCAGCAGGATGTCGGTACCACGACCGGCCATGTTAGTAGCGATGGTCACGGCGCCGTAGCGTCCGGCCTGGGCAACGATGTGGGCCTCGCGTTCATGGTGCTTGGCGTTGAGGACCTCGTGTGCGATGCCGCGCTTGGTAAGGGCGGCGGACAGCTTCTCGGAGCTCTCGATGGAGACGGTGCCCACCAGGACCGGTTGGCCCTTGGCGTGACGACGCTCAACGTCGTCGGCAACGGCGTTGTACTTGGCCTGAATGGTGCGGTACACCAGGTCCTCGTGGTCCACGCGCTGCACGGGCTTGTTGGAGGGGATGACCTCGACGGGCAGCTTGTAGATCTCGCGGAACTCGGCGTCCTCGGTAAGCGCCGTACCGGTCATGCCAGAGAGTTTGTCATACAGACGGAAGTAGTTCTGCAGGGTGATGGTGGCCAGGGTCTGGTTCTCCTCGCGTACGAGCACGCCCTCTTTGGCCTCGATGGCCTGGTGCAGGCCCTCGGAGTAACGGCGGCCTTCCATAATGCGGCCGGTGAACTCGTCGACGATCTTGACCTCGCCGTTGGTGACCACGTACTGTTTATCGCGGTGGAACATGTACTGGGCCTTCAGCGCCTGCTGCAGGTGGTTGACCAGCTGGCCGGAGAGATCGGCATAGATGTCATCGATACCCAGGCGGCGCTCGATTTTCTTAAGGCCGCGCTCGGTGGCGGCGATGGTATGCTTGGCCTCGTCCATGACGTAGTCGCCCGTGGGTTCAGCATCCTCGGTGGCGGTGAGCATGTCGTGCGACACGTCCTCGCCGCGCTCAAGGCCACGCACGGCACGCGCGAAGTCCTTGTAGGTACTGGCGGACTTGGTGCCAGCGCCCGAGATAATGAGCGGCGTCCTGGCCTCATCGATCAGGATGGAGTCGACCTCGTCGACGATGGCGTAGTTGTGGCCGCGCTGTACGCGCTGCTCGGGACGGGTAACCATGTTGTCGCGCAGGTAATCGAAACCGAACTCGGAGTTGGTGCCGTAGGTGACGTCTGCCTGGTAGGCCGGACGCTTGAGCTCGAGCGGCATGTTGTTCTGGAGCAGACCGACGGTCATGCCCAGGTACTTATAGATGCGGCCCATCCACTCGGAGTCGCGCTTGGCAAGGTAATCATTGACAGTAACGACGTGTACGCCTTTGCCGGCAATAGCGTTGAGATAGCCGGCCAACGTGGAGACGAGGGTCTTACCTTCGCCAGTCTTCATCTCAGCAATGTGGCCCTCGTGCAGTGCCATGGCGCCAATGAGCTGCACGTCAAAGTGGCGCATGCCCATGGTGCGCTTGGAAGCCTCACGCACGGTGGCAAAGGCCTCGGGAAGCATGTCGTCGAGCGACTCGCCGTTGGCGTAACGCTCGCGGAACTTATCGGTCTGGCCGCGGAGCTCCTCCTCGGTCATCTTCTCAAACTGGGGCTCAAGACCGTTGATCTGGTCGACGATCTTGTAGTAGCGCTTAAGGTCCTTATCGGATCCAAAGGACAGCAGCTTTGACATGAATCCCATGTGGTTTTCCTTTTTGGCCATCGCCCACGCCGTGCAGCTGCGGGCGAGTTAAACACAGATGATTGTACTTTAGCCAAACAAGGCGCGGCCTATACGGTCGACCTCGACCGCCACGTAATAACTACGACCAACCTGCCACAATGGACAGGTTAATTTTGGCAGGTTTTATCTGGGCAAACGCTGCCTCTCTGCCATTTGATGCAATGGGAGCAGGTCCGTTTGCACCAATAAAAGAAAAGGGCCGCGCACCCAGATGGATACGCGGCCCTTTAGCCATGAATGCGAGCGATTCCTCGGCGAGCTATTTACTCAGCAGCCTCGGTGGTCTCGGCCTCGGCAGCGGCTTCCTCGACGGGAGCCTCTGCGGGAGCCTCGGCAGCCTGCTTGGCAGCCTCCTCGGCGAACTTAGCGGCACGCTTAGCCTTCTCGGCAGCCTTAGCCTCAGCGGCGGCCTTGCGAGCGGCCTCGGCCTCAGCAGCCTTGGCGGCCTTGGCGGCCTTGGCCTCCTCAGCCTTCTTGAGCTGGGCGGCAGCGGCGCCACCGAACTTGTCGGCGAAGCGCTGGACGCGTCCACCGGTGTCGACGAACTTCTGCTGGCCGGTGTAGAACGGGTGGCACTCGTTGCAAAGCTCGACCTTCATCTCGGACACGGTAGCGTGCGTCTTGAAGGTGTTGCCGCAGGAGCACGTCACCGTGCACTCGACATACTGGGGATGGATACCCTGCTTCATGGTAGGACTCCTTATTGGTCAGGCGCTGGTTACCGATCAGCGCATAAGGCGTCTTGGTTTCCGACCAAGACAACAAACTCGGCTATGGTACCACGGCGCCGCGTGTCCCACAAAAGGTTCACGGTCTTTTCGGAACGACACGAATCTGACCCATCGAAACACATCTCCACCGTTCCTTCAACTGGGAAAATGCCGTCCCCGGGGCCTGAGAAGGGCCCCGGGGACGTTCGACTGACTGCGGGAACGGCCTTTCCGCTCAATGTGTTCGGCTGAGATCGGAAATCAACCAAACTGAACTAGGTTCAGTTGACATGGTTAAAAACGGGGGCGACGCTTTTGCGTCGCCCCTCGTCCCGGCCGGTTGCTTTAGTTGTACACACGGTAGTTACACTTGAACTGGGTTATGTGTCCATA
>CAJLVJ010000066.1 GCA_905210085.1 uncultured Collinsella sp.
TCAACCAACCAATAAGTTGAAAAATAATGATGACCTTCATCCGGAACCGTAAACGGAGGAAAGATAAAAATAAAAATAATTAGAAATGCTATAAGCAGCGCCAAGAATACCCATTCACTTTTAAGACGATGGTATTCCTTAACATATGCAGCGCAAAGGCCAAGAATTAGAATCAACGAAATGATAATTGTAAGCAGTACAAGTAATCTCGGATTATTTAGATACCAATAGACTGAATAGAATGCGAAAAAAACGGCAAACAAAACAAATACAGGCTTACATCTTATGGAACTTGTCATAGAAATCCTTAAAATCGAGAAGCTAGAAGAACACAACTAAAAACACTGTTGTCATTATACTAGCATGCAGTTTGGCATCCAAAAGAATGGCGGAATTCAATCTCATGGATCGTGTCGCAGGTGTTCCGCGGGCGCGACGCCGCCACCGTGACGGCCATGTACCACGCGGCGTGCGACATGCTGGAGGGATGCTGCCCCAGGGCGGCGGCGGTGCTGGAGGAGGCCGAGCCCGACGCGCTGGCCTACCTCGACTTCCCGCCGACCCACTGGAAACGCCTGCGCACCAACAACGTGCAGGAGAGGACCAACCGGGAGATAAAGCGCAGGTCGCGCGTCGTGCAGGTGTTCCCCTCCACGGGCTCGCTGGTGCGGCTCGCGGGCGCGGTCATGTGCGAGCAGGACGAGATATGGCAGGAGTCCAGGTACTTCTCGGAGGTGAGGATGAACGAGCTCTACGATGACGGTCGCACTCGGGGAATCGACGGTCCCGTCGAGTGGGCGCGGCTTGAGGCGGAGGCCAGGAAGATGCTCGAGTCCGGCCTCGAGCTTGCGGACAGGGTCGAGGCGGCATAGGATATCAACCGTATTCCAGATTCCAGGACCGCCGGGCCGACTCACTTCGGATCGGGCGCTACACCAACTTTCTCGACACTACCCGTGAAAACGCTCATTTAAGTCTGTCCCCAATCAACAGACGGCCCCATATCGGCCAAAAGGAAAAGCCTCCGCAGGTTTCCCCGCGGAGGCTTTCGCTACAAGAACTATTTGTCGGCGTCGGTGTTGCCGTCAGCATTGACGGCATTGCCATCGCCAGCATCCTCGCCACCATCAGATGCATCCTCTTGCATGGCCGCCTGCGCAAAAGCCGCGGCATCGGCCGCCAGCTCCTCCTCACTCATGCGAGGCGCACGCTTCTTGACCGGCATACCGGCCGCCTTGGCGTTGCGCTCCTCCTTGGCCGCCAGGATATCGCCCTCGCGCTCAAGGTAGGCGTCCCACTCGTTATCGAGCAGAGCATTCACGGCATCGCCCTCGACAGTCTCGCGCTCGAGCAGCACCTTGGCCATCAGGTCGAGCTGATCGCGACGGGCATCCAGGATCTCGACAGCACGACGATGGGCCTCGCGCATAATGCGCTGGACCTCGATGTCGATACGGCGCGCCGTCTCCTCGGAGTAATCCTGATGATCGGCATAGTCGCGACCCAGGAACACCTGATGCTGCGCCTCACCGAAAACCTGCGTACCCAGTTCCTCGCTCATGCCCAGGCGCGTGACCATCTCGCGCGCCATCTTGGTTGCGCGCTCCAGATCGTTGCTCGCGCCCGACGTAATGTCATCGCACATGAGCTCCTCGGCCACGCGACCGCCCAAGAACACGGCGAGCTCGTCGAGCATCTCGTTCTTGGTCTTGAGGAAGTGATCTTCCTGCGGCAGCTGCAGCGTGTAGCCCAGGGCCTGACCGCGACTGACAATCGAGATCTTGTGGACCGGATCGGAGTGCTCCAAGATATGACCGACCAACGCGTGACCGCTCTCGTGATAGGCAATCGTGGTACGCTCGGCCTCGGTCATCACGCGGCCCTTGCGCTGCGGTCCGGCAATCACGCGCTCCATCGACTCCTCGACCTCGTCCATCGAGATCACGGAACGATGACGGCGAGCGGCAAGCAGTACAGACTCGTTGAGCAGGTTCGCCAAATCGGCACCGGTAAAGCCAACGGTCATCTGGGCGAGCTTCTCAAACTTCACGTCCTCGTCCATCGGCTTATTCTCGGCATGCACGCGCAAGATCTGCTCGCGGCCCTTTACGTCCGGGCGGTCGACCGTGACCTGACGGTCAAAACGGCCGGGACGCAGCAGTGCCGGATCCAGAATGTCAGGGCGGTTGGTGGCAGCAATCAGGATGACCGACTCGCTCTCCTCAAAACCGTCCATCTCGACCAGCAGCTGATTGAGCGTCTGCTCGCGTTCGTCGTGGCCGCCGCCCAAGCCGGCTCCGCGCTGACGTCCCACGGCGTCGATCTCGTCGATAAAGATAATCGACGGGGCCTGGGATTTGGCCTCCTTAAAGAGGTCGCGCACGCGGCTGGCGCCGACGCCCACGAACATCTCCACAAAGTCAGAGCCCGAGATGCTGAAGAACGGCACGCCCGCCTCGCCGGCAACGGCCTTAGCCAGCAGGGTCTTACCGGTACCCGGAGGACCCACCAGCAACACGCCGCGGGGAATCTTGGCGCCCAGCTTGCGATAGCGATCCGGGTCGCTCAAGAAGTCACGAATCTCTTCGAGCTCCTCGACCGCCTCATCCACACCAGCGACATCCTCAAACTTGACCTTGGGGCGCGTAGCCTCGTTGGTCTTGGCGTTGGTCTTGCCAAACTGCATGTTCCTGTTGTTGGCACCCATCATCTGGCGCATAAAGTAGAACATGATGGCGATCAGGGCGATCGTCGGCAGCACGCTCATCGCCAAGTCGCCCCAGAAATCGGGATCGTTGGTGTTGACGATGTACTTGGTATCGGGGTGCTCCGCCATGAGCTCGGCAAGCGAATCGGAACCGACATAGGTCGAGGAAAAGCTCTTGAGCTCGCTCGTATCGCCCTTGTCCTTTTTCGTCTTCCAGTAATGACCCGCCACGCTTCCGTCTTGAACCGTATAGGTCAAATCTTCGACACGATCCTGCTTGATGGCGCTGACCATCTCACTCGTCGCGAGCTTTACGGTATTGCTGGATTTGGCAAAGCCGGAGCCCATGTTAAAGAAGGCGTAACCCAGGAGCGCGCAAGCCAAAAGAAAATACAGCCAGCCCGTACGCGTGGGCTTCTTGCCTCCGGGCATCCCCGGGATCTTTGGGTCCCGGGGAGTCTGGGAATTGTTGTCGTTACGGTCGTCGGGCATCTTACGAATAAACCTCCGGTTTCAAAATGCCCAGATACGGAAGGTTGCGATAGCGCTCGGCATAGTCGAGGCCGTAGCCCACCACAAAGGCATCGGGGCAATGGGTTCCAACATACTTGGGCGTGATGGCCGAGACGCGGTCCTCAACGTCCTTCCACAGGAAGGCGGCGACCTCCAGAGAAGCGGGCTTGCGGCTCTCGAGGTTCTTCATCAGATACTTGAGCGTCAGGCCCGAGTCCAGAATGTCCTCGACGATCAGCACGTCGCGACCGCGGATGTCGATATCCAGGTCCTTAATGATACGCACGATACCCGAGGACTTCACACCGTCGCCGTAGCTCGAAACAGCCATGAAATCGATGTTGGTCGGCAGCTCGATCTTACGCATCAGGTCGCCCATAAAGACCACGGCGCCGCGCAGGACCGCAATCAGCACCAGATCCTTACCCGCGTAGTCGCGAGTGATCTCCTCGCCCAGGCGAGAAACGATGCCGTCGATATCCTCCTGCGTAAACAGAACCTTCTCGATATCCGGATGTTGAGAAGCCATGACAACCCTTTCTTGTGCTTAATCGCCCACACACCGCCGTATGGACGCGAACTACACATTCTAGCAGCGCACGGGGTATATTTTCCAGCCCGCGCACCATCAGCGCGGGAATACCGTCAACGCCGCACAGAACAGCTGGTGCGAGGGGCTAATCCGCGTCAACCACGCGAAGCAGATAAGCCACACGCGTCGCCGCCGTGCATTTAAAACGTTCGTCCGCGCGAACTCCGGCGACCCACACCACGGCACCTCCCGGCGCCGTCCTCACCACGGGCACGCCGGCGCGCTCGGAAACGGGAATGCGAGCCTCGCCTAGCAAGTCGGATACCTTCTTGCTTCGGCCACTCATTCCTAACGGGCACATCACGTCTCCCGGTGCGGGACCGTCCACCCACAGGCGCGCCAATCGCGCCTCTGCAGGGATCTCGCCACGTGAGCCCGCCAGGATCCGCTCACTATCGCTGTCGGCAAAACCCAGGGCAGCCGCGTCTACCAAAGCTGTCACTTCCCCGGCAGCCGCGAACTCACGGGCGCGGCGCACGATATCGCATCCCGGCTCAACGGCCATCGGTTCTGTGACCAGCATACGTCCCCCGCCCAACGGCAAACGACCGGGTACGGTAACCCAGTCCGCGACCAGGCCCTCGCGAGCCGCCGGCGCCTTAAACGCCAGCATGCCAAACTCAATGCGTACGTCAATCCCCGCCGGAAGCGTGACCGAGCCGGCACCCTCGGCAACGCAGGAAAGGACTCGCTCCACATGTCGCATCTCGGGGCGAGCATCCGGATCGATGCGTTTGATCGCCAGTCGCACGATGCGCCGCGCGATTACCACCTCGGCCGCAGCAAGGCGCCTGGCATCGAGCACCAGCGCGCCCGCTGCCTCTTTGCGCAAACAGCTTCGAAACGCCTGTGCCGAAAGCTGAGACAAAAACGCGTCCTCATCGCCTAAGATCTCGCAGGCGGCGCCAATCGTCTTGCAGACGCTCGCGTTGCGCTGCGCCACCACCGGCATCACTCGATGGCGCACGTAGTTTCGCAGATACGAGATATCCTCATTGCTCTCGTCTTCACGCCACGGCTGACCATGTACCTGTAGATAGCCCACGAGCTCGCCATGAGTTAGGTCGAGCAAGGGACGTACCACGATATTCCTCCGGCGAGGAATGCTCGATAGGCCAGCGGGCCCCGAACCCTTAATCGCGTTCATCAAAAACGTTTCCGCGCGATCCGAAGACGTGTGCGCGGTGCAGATACGAGCCGCCGTTCGCGGTGCCCCCGTCTGGGCGCAGAGCTCGCGAACATACCTCCGCGCCGCGGCATAGCGCACTTCGCGGGCCGCGGCCTCAATATTGCCCGACTCCCCATCAAAATAAGCGTGCTCCACGCACAGCGGTAAACCATATTTCGCGCAGAGCTCACGCACAAAGGCCTCGTCGCCATCGGACGCCTTGCCGCGCAGATGATGGTTTACATGCAGCACATGCAGGCGCTCGCGAGCAATGGGGGCAACACCGCGCCCGTCTTGGATATCCAGCTTTGATGTGCACGCCATAAGAAGCAGTGCCGTCGAGTCCGCGCCGCCTGATACCATGAGCACGACAGGAGCAGCCTGCTGCCTCGTTCGGGTCTCATCGACTGCCCCGGGCACGGCATGGTGTCCGTAATGCTGTGATACCGTAGGCATTTGCTTCCTCCTCTATTCGTCCGCACCCATTGTATCCTTTGGAATCTTATGTCTCGTCTGCACCTTCATATCCTTGGCAGCGGCTCAAAAGGCAACTGCGCGCTCATCGAAGGCCCCCGGGGGCTCATCATGATTGACGACGGTCTTTCTCGCCGCGAGACATTAAAGCGCATGGCAGAACTGGGACTCTCGGCAGACAACGTCTCGGCTCTTCTCATTACTCATGAGCATAGCGATCACATCAAGGGTCTCGATGTCTGGTGCAAGCACTGGCACGGTCCCCTCTTTGCCAGCAGGGGCACACTTTCGAGCAAAGAAAATCTTTCGCATCTGCCTGTCGAGGAATTCGACCCCGGTGACACCCTATCCATTGCCGGCATCCACGTGCAAACCTACTCAACATCACACGATGTCATAAATCCAATCGGCTTTCGATTCGACGCCCTCGATGATTCCATCGGCTTTGCTACCGACACCGGAGAGCTATCGAGCCAAGCCATGAACACCCTCAAAGATTGTCGAGTCCTCGCGCTCGAAAGCAACCACGATGTGACCATGCTGCGCGAGGGAGAATATCCCCGCTTTCTTCAGGAGCGCATCCTGTCTGCAAGGGGACACCTCTCCAACGGCCAAGCCGCCGAAGCCGCGCGCGAACTTGTTACCGATCGCACCGAACAGCTCATTGCCATGCATATCAGCCAAGACAACAATCGTCCGAGCCTTACCGTCAAAAGCTATGCCAAAGCTCTAGCCGCAACCCTGGATGACGAACTCGGCAGCTCCGCCACCCTTCTTCAAGGGCCACGAAAGCTCTCGATACGCCCTGCGAGTCAGTATCAACCGGCAACCATTGTATAGACCACTCTAGATAGCAAAAGGGGCCGGGAATCGCTTCCCAGCCCCTTTTGTATCTTTTAATAGCACAGAACACCAACGAAGTTAGTCGATGGAGATCTTCGTAACGTTCTTCTTCTCAACGATCTTGGGAACGGTAACGGTCAGGATGCCGTCAGCGTACTTAGCCGAGAGGCCCTCGCTCGAAGCGTCCTTTAGATACACGCCACGCGTCGCGCTGTACGAGCTGAACTCCTTCTGCAGGAAGTTCTTGCCCTCGTTCTCCTCGTCTTCCTCGACATTCACGCTAATGGACAGACGGCCCTCGTTAAGCTCGACATCGATATCGTCCTTGGCGACGCCGGTCAGATAAGCCTTGACCTCATAGCCATCGCCCTTATCCTCAACGTCAACGGGGAACGCCTTAGAGGCAATCGAGTTGTTCGCTAGGTCGCTCATATCATCAAACAGATCGAACAGCGAGCTTGCAGAGGGACGAACGCCAAAAACCGAACGATAAGGAACCATGCTTGCCATGTTTACCACTCCTTTATAGGACTGCCGAGTCATCTTCTAGGTGACTGGGACTTCTTTTGACGCTCTTATATATGCCCACCCAGTGCTCATATATACATCGACTATAAAGTTTTTTGAGTCCAGTACTATAAGCATATCTAAGCGTGTATGACTCAGGTTTTAGTAAGGTTAAGGTTCTTTGAACCAGAGCTTAAATAACAAGTATGTTCGCAAGTATGTTCGCAGCTACAAATAGTAAGGGGCTTACAATGAGCGCGTACACGTTGTTGGTAACGAGCTAAAGGGCATCATGGACGACCAAAACCAGAACAAAATGTTTATGCCGACGCAGGGGGAAGATACTTCCACGCAGCCGCCACGGTTCCATCGCCTCCACATCTCGCAAGAGCCCATTAATGATCCGGAGCCCGAGTATGTGACGAGAAATCGATATCAAACACTCGAGGATGCCCAAACGGGACGTAAACATATGGGCGTCGCCTCGGGAGACCCTGTATATCTGAAAGACGCACCATTATCTAAAAACAGCGCAGTTAGTGATGAGCCGATGAAAGCATTCGCCACTCATCAACAAAGAGGTCCTCGACCAAAGCAAACCCTGACGCATTCGGCTCGCTATCTCGAAACGCCAAAACAGGGAAAATCAATCTTCGTATCATCAAGTAAACGACGCAAGCAGCATCGACTGACAATCCTGCTTTTGATCATTGTAGCCATAGCACTTGCCCTTGTTATTCGATTTATCTTCTTTAAATAAGGGCTCAATACCAAAAACGATAAGATCGTCTGGTGTAATTGAGTCAGTTACGCCCCGTAAACGCAAAAAAGGGGGAGGCCGCGAGGCCTCCCCCTTCTCAGTTCAAGCGTACGGCTCGGTGCCGTCCACCGGTCAGCGGCGCCCTGGCCTCCCACGGGCTGACCCCGCAGTACTCTCGGCGCGATGGGGCTTAGCTTCCGGGTTCGGAACGGGACCGGGCGTGCCCCCCATGCTCTGGCCGCTGACCGGTGGGCGGCGCCCACCGTTACGGTGATCCGGTGTCTCTCGCGTGCCCTGGGGGCCGCATGGCGTATAGGAAAGTGATTCGACTCGGGGGCATCCTCGTGCCCGGACCGCGCATGAGCGCTCAGTCCCGCGGGCCGCGAGGTGCGGTTCCGGAAGAGCTCGGGCGATTAGTGCGGCTCGGCTGAGGACGTCGCCGCCCTTGCACCTGCCGTCTATCGACCAGGTAGTCTACCTGGGCCCTTACCGGAAGGAGAACTAATCCCTGGAACGGCTTCCCGCTTAGATGCCTTCAGCGGTTATCCGCGCCGCACGCGGCTACCCGGCCGTGCCGTTGGTCGACAACCGGTTCACCGGAGGTGCGTCCACCCCGGTCCTCTCGTACTGGGGGCAGCCTCCATCGATTCTCCTGCGCCCACGGAGGATAGGGACCGAACTGTCTCACGACGTTCTGAACCCAGCTCGCGTACCGCTTTA
>CAJLVJ010000067.1 GCA_905210085.1 uncultured Collinsella sp.
GGGCGTTGCCCGTTGCCACGACGATGGTCGCCGCCGGGTCGAGGGTGTCGATGTCGATCTTCTCAAGCGCCATGAATGGTCTCCTTGTTCTTATAACAACGCCACACAAAAGGTAATTAGGCTCTCAAGCCCCTCCCCTCGCGCGGCAGCAGCCTTACAGTTCAGCGTTTCCGCAGATAAAACCTGCCAAAATAAACCTGTCCCTTTTTGGCAGGTTAGGCGAGGGCTTGGTGCTGGAGCTCGATGAGCTCGGCAATGCCCTTGTCGCCCAAATCGAGCAGGGCATTGAGGCGCTTGCGGTCGAAGGGCGCCTGCTCGCCAGTGCCCTGGAGCTCGATCATCTTGCCGGTATCGGTGGCGACAAGGTTCATGTCGACCTCGGCGTGACTGTCCTCGGAATAATCCAGGTCGAGCAGGGTGTTGCCGTCGACAACGCCCATGGAAATCGCGGCGACCTGGCCCGTGAGCGGGATGCGCTCGAGCTTACCCGCCTCGACCCACATGGCAAGGGCGTCGTGCAGTGCCACCCAGGCGCCGGTAATGCTCGCCGTTCGCGTGCCGCCGTCTGCCTGAATCACGTCGCAGTCGACGGTGACGGTATACTCGCCGAGCGCCTTCATGTTGACGACGGTGCGCAGGCTGCGACCGATGAGGCGCTCGATTTCCATGGAGCGGCCCTTGCGGTTGGCATGCTCGCGCTTGCAGCGCTTGCCGGTCGATGCCGGCAGCATGGCGTACTCCGCCGTTACCCAACCGGCCTTGGCGCCCTTGCGCCAGCCCGGCACGCCCTCCTCGATGGTGGCAGCGCACAGCACGCGCGTATCACCAAACTCGGCCAGGCACGAACCGTGGGCGTGCTTCATGACGCCGCGAGTGAGCTTGATGGGGCGCAGCTCATCGGCGGCGCGGCCGTTGGCGCGGTTGACCTGCATATACTCCATGGAAAAATCCTTTCGGCAAAAGGTGAACGTGAGCCTTTGGTCGGTGACCTTATATCTATTTCAGTTCGTCAATATCGATATGCTCAATGCTCTTGAGCGGCTGGCCAAAGATAAAACTGCCCGCCACCGCAAACTCGGCAATGTTATCGGCCGTCGTTGCAAAACGATGCTGCGGCTCGGCTGCGTCGCCCGCCAGCTGCTCGCGGCGCGTGAGAATATCGGTCAGCTCGCGCGTGGTCTCCTCGGCAGAGCTCACCACGCGCACTCCGGGACCCAGCGCATGGCGAATAGGCCCCACGAGCAGCGGGAAATGCGTGCAGCCGAGCACCACGGTATCGATGCCGTGGTCGCGCAGCGGTTCAACCGTGGCACCGACCAGCGCGCGTACGGCAGGCGTATCAAAGATGTCCTCGTTCTCGAGCCACTGCTCTTGCAGATGTGCGCCCGAGGCGAGCTCGTGCTCAACGACCTCGACAAAACTCGAGGCAGGGCAGCCGTATACGTCGACGCCGGCATCCAGGTCCTGAATGGCACGCGTGTAAGCGCCTGAGCGAATGGTGAGGTTGGTGGCGAGCACGCCCACCCGGCGCGTGCGGGTGCTGTTGATTGCCGCGCGTGCGCCCGGTGCGATTACACCGATGACGGGGACGTCGAGCACCTGCTGGGCCAAACGCAAGGCCGCAGCGGTCGCCGTATTGCAGGCGATGACCATGATCTTGACGTCGTGCTTCGACAGCCAGCGGCCCGCCTGCAGTGCAAACGAGCGCACCTCGTCCTCGGTGCGGGTGCCGTAGGGGCAGCGCTTGGTGTCGCCAAAGTAGTAGACGGACTCGTGCGGCAACGCCGTTGCGATGGCGCGTGCAACCGTCAGACCGCCCAGACCAGAATCGAACACGCCAATCGGGCGCGTGTCGCCTGCCGGATTCTCGATATCGGACATTACCTCACCAGATTCTCTCTCGAAAAGATATGGCTCAGCGCGATAGGACCGCACTACGAACGGGCCGCGACGAGCAGCTCTGCCGTTGCCGCCCAGCCATCGACAATCTTGCCGCGCGTGACGTAGGCGTTATCGCAAACATCCAGGAACTCGGGCGCGCCGGCGCTGGTCAAACCGTTCTCGACCAGGCAGAACGTGCCCACGTGGTCAGCCATGTAGAAGTCGGACTCGGAATCGCCGAGCGCCAGCGTCTCCTCGCGCTCGATACCCAGGTGCTCACAGAAACGTGCGATGGCAACGCCCTTGTTGAGGCCGGCGGGATTGATGTTAAACGCGCGGCCATCCTCGACGCGTTCGAGCTCGAGCGTCGTCGGTTTGGACAGATGGGTCAGATGGCCGTTGCAGGCCCAGACCAGGCCGCAGCCGGCCTCATCAAGAATGGCCTGGACCTCGTCGTCGGGCACATCGCCGCGCATGCCGACGGTGACCTCGCGGTACTTGTAGCCAGTCGACATGTCGTTGTGGTACTCGATCTTATGCGGCCAGCGGGCGAGAATCTTCTCGCACACGCCGGTCTGCTCGATCACCTGATGCGGCGTGAGGCCGCAGGCGGGGTCGTAGGGCATATCGCCGGTCAGGTACTCCCAATCGTTGGCCTTGAGGTCGTACATGACCAGACCACCCATCTCGCCGATGTAGGAGTTGAGGCCGAGCACGCGCGCATCCTCGTGGATCATGGTGCGGTTGCGGCCCGAGGTGGGAACCACCTGTATGCCGGCGCGGGCAAGTGCCACGACAGCCTCGACGAGCTTGGTCGAAGGGTTGCCGTCGTTGTCGCGCAGCACGCACGAGCCGGGTGCGAGCATCGTGGCGTCCAGGTCGGTAAAGACGTACTTAACCTTGGCAAGACGCTCGCGCATCTCGCCCGAAAGCTCAGCGACGGTCGGCAGGGTATTGTGGGACATGGTCACTCCATTTACGTAGAAGGGGCTTCTGGTCTTAGGCATCGTACGCCGCAAGGGTGCGCTTGAGAATCGAACCGTCGCGCTCGCAAGGCTCGGGTCCGTTCTTGCGCAGCATGTAGTCGTCAACGCCCTTGCCCGTCACGATCACCACGGCGGGCCGCTCGGTCTCGCGCACGGCGGTCTCGATGGCAGCGGAACGGTCGAGCACAATCTGCCAGTTGTCGTTGCCCTGCTCCCGGACATTGCGTGCGATCTCGTCGCAGATGTCCTCGACGTTCTCGGGGCCCGGGTCGTCTTCGGTGATCACGATGCGGTCGGCGTACTTACCGGCAGCGATACCCATCGTGGTCCGGCGATCGACGCCTTTGCCGCCGGTGGCGCCAAACACCACCGCGAGTTCGCGCTCCGGATAGTTCTCTCGCAGATCGCGCAGGAGCGTCTCAAGGCTCATGCCGTTATGGGCATAATCGACGACACCCAAAATCTTGCCCGATTCCGACCTGTAGAGCTCCATACGACCGGGGACAAAAACGTTCTCGAGCCCATGGACGATACCCTCTTCGGAAATGTCCAGGGCCTCGGCGCAGGCAATAGCGGCAAGCGCGTTGGACACATTGAATTTAACCGGCGTGGGAATCACCATGTCGCGCGTAAAGCGGGGCGTGCGCACCGTTGCCACCACGCCGCAGTCACCATTACGAATCGCCAGCGCAAGCACGTCGGCACGCTCGTCGGTCAGGGAGAACGTCACCGTGCGCTCGCAGCGGGACGCCGCCTCGAGCACGCGGTCGACGTGGTCCATATCGAGGTTGACCACAGCAAAGCGGCTCTGCGAAAAAATCTTGAGCTTGCTGGCAAAGTAATCCTCAAGCGTGGGATGCTCAATCGGCGAAATGTGATCCTCGCCGATATTGGTAAAGGCGCCGACTTCAAAGGCGATCTTGCCCGTGCGCTCGTATTTGAGGCCCTGGCTCGATGCCTCCATAACCAGCCACGGGGCACCCGCCTCCGCAGCATGCGCGATGCGAGACTGCAGCATGAAGGATTCGGGGGTCGTCAGTTTGGAAGGGCCCGTCTCGATGCCGTCGTCGAACTCAATGCCCGTATTAAGAGCGGGTCGATGACAGCCCGTAAGCTTGGCCTCGTTGGCGAGAATGCCGCGCAGATAAAAGCTACAGGTCGACTTGCCCTTGGTGCCTGTAAAGGCGCAGACCTTCACCTTACCCGACGGGTGCCCATAAAAGGCATCTGCCACCACGGCGAGCGTGCGACGAATATCACTCACAATCACCGCGGGAAGATCAACATCGTAATCGACCTCGGAAACGTAGGCCACGGCGCCATCGGCGATTGCCGAAAGCAGGTACTCGCGCTTAAACGCACGGCCCTTGCAGACAAACAACGTGCCCGGACGCACCTGGCGCGAGTCATCAGTCGCAAACTCAATGCGCTGGTCGCACGAAGCGCTCGGTCTGGAAACAACAAGGTCATCTTCCTCGAGCAACTCTATATAGCGCATCAGAGTTAGCTTCTCTTGTGTCGGACTCGACATACAAAGACCTCTCTCGCTAAATTCAGCCTTAAAGGGCAGAAAACGTCCCGCGGCAGAAACGATGAAACATTCTGTATTATCAACCATCCTAATATGCCACCTGACCTTGCGCGCATCACAGCCTTCTAAAAAATTGCATGGACTGTGCCGTGGTCTAATAAATGGCAACGGTGTTCACCCCGTGTAAAAACAAGGAAATCTGGGTGCCGTTCTTTAACATAGCGTTCGCAACCACGTCCCGCCGCTTCGTCTGAAGATCGGGACGTGGTTTTTTCGGTTCGCTCGGCGCTTATGCCCTATCACGAAACAAAAGATTGGCATGATAGTAAAGATTATTTGACATCAGCTGCCGCGATCCTTGCGGCAGTACACCTGAGCCGTCAGCAGAAAGGATCTTGCATGTGCGGTTTTGTCGGTTTTACCGGTACAGATGAACAGAGTGAGCTGGTTCTCACGGCCATGATGAATCGCATCATCCACCGTGGTCCCGATATGGGCGGCCAGCATATCGTCGACAACGTTGCCCTTGGCTTCCGTCGTCTTTCGATTCTTGATCTTTCCGAAGCTGGAGCTCAGCCCATGTCGAGCGACGACGGCAAGGTCACGATTGTCTTCAACGGAGAGATCTACAACTTCCAGGAGCTTCGCGCCGAGCTGGAGACAGCCGGCTACGCCTTCCACTGCAACGCCGATACCGAGGTCCTGGTACACGGCTACGAGGAGTGGGGCGAGGACCTGGTCAACCGCCTGCGCGGCATGTACGCGTTCGTGATTCACGATCAGAACAAGAACAAACTCTTTGGCGCTCGCGACATCTTTGGTATCAAGCCGTTCTATTACTACCAGGCATCCGATGGCTCGCTGCTATTTGGCTCCGAGATCAAGAGCTTCCTGGACCATCCCAAGTTTGAGAAGGCTGTCAACCACGACGCGCTACGCCCCTACTTGACGCTGCAATTCCCCGCCACGGAGGAGACCTTCTTTAAGGGCGTGTTCAAGCTTGCCCCGGCGCATTGCTTTACGTATGACCTGACGACCAACACCATGGACATCAAGCGTTACTGGAGCTGTGACTTCACCGACGACAACTCCAAGACCTTCGAGGAGTACGTGGACGAGTGCGACAAGGTCGTGCACGAAAGCGTCGCTGCGCACCGAATCGCCGATGTTAAGGTGGGCTCGTTTCTTTCTGGCGGCGTAGACTCCAGCTACATTGCCGCCTGTCTCATGCCCGACACCACGTATTCTGTCGGCTTTGATTACAAGAACTTCAACGAGACCAACTACGCTGCCGAGCTTTCCGACAAGCTGGGCATCAAGAACGTGCACAAGATGATTACCGCCGACGAGTTCTTCGATGCACTGCCCGATATCCAGTATCACATGGACGAGCCGCAATCGAACCTGTCCAGCGTGCCGCTGTACTATCTGGCGCAGATGGCTTCCAAGGAGGTCACCGTCGTCCTTTCGGGCGAGGGTGCCGACGAGCTGTTTGCCGGCTATGAGTGGTACGAGGACACCCCCGAGATGCGCTCCTTTAAGAAGCGCGTGCCGCTCGGCGTACGTCGCGCCCTGGGCTCACTCGTTCAGCATCTCCCCTACTTTAAGGGCCACAACTTCCTGACGAAATGCGCCGAGGTTCCCGAGCGCTGGTATGTGGGTCAGGCAAAGGTGTTCGATCCCTCCGAGGTCGACGAGGTGCTCAAGCCCGCTTATGACACCGGCAAGAACGCCGCCGAGATGTGCGCCGAGTACTACAAGCAGGTTCCCGACTGCTGTGAGCTTTCCAAGAAACAGTATCTGGATATGAACATGTGGCTACCGGGCGACATTCTGCTCAAGGCCGACAAGATGTGCATGGCGCATTCTCTGGAGCTTCGCGTACCGTTCCTGGACAAGAAGGTCATGGAGTTTGCCGAGCACATTCCCGCCAACTACCGTGTTAACGAAGAAGGCTGCAAGCTCGTCCTGCGTCACGCCGCCAACCGCACGCTGCCCGACGAGTGGGCAACGCGCAAGAAGGTGGGCTTCCCCGTACCGGTCAAGTTCTGGCTGCGCGAGCAAAAGTACTACGACTACGTAAAGGAATACTTCACCGCACCGTGGGCTGCCGATTTCTTTGACACCGATGCACTCATGAAACTGCTTGACGATCACTTTGAGGGTCGCGCGCTCAACCAGCGCAAGATCTATACCACGCTGACGTTCCTCATCTGGTACAAGCGCTTCTTTATCGATGAGGACAAGGGCGCCGAAGTCGCCGCGTAAGTTTCGTTATGAATTAGCGGTGAACAGCACGGGGTTTCCGCTATACTCAATCCCTGCGGGCGATTGGCGCAACGGTTAGCGCAGGTGCTTTACACGCACAAGGCTGGGGGTTCGAATCCCTCATCGCCCACCATTGAATTGGAAACGGTCCTCGAAAGGGGACCGTTTTTGTTTGGGCCCACCGCAGAGGGATTCGAACCCGCAAGGGTGCGGAGCTGAGGAAACGCGAAGCGTTTTCCAGCGCAGCACGCGAGGAGCGGAGCGACGAAGCGGGGCTCGGGCGGCGAAATGGACCCTTGGCGAATACCCGTGTGCAAAAAATGCCAAATATGAGTACTGCTACCTTTTTAGTAGCAGCGTTTTCGAAGTCATAAAAGGCAAATCCGGCATTAGAACGACGATCGATAGTCCAGTTAAGCCAATTTGCCAACTACAAAACTGGACATATGTGGCCCAACTCATCTAAAAGTGCCTAATTTATATGTTACGAAGTTAGTGCCCGTACTCATATTTGCCACTTTTTGCACACGGCCTATCCCAGCCATGGTAAATCGATAGCAAAACGGGCTCCAGACCGCTGAATCGTGCCGCATATGGCACGTCCGCAGTCCGGAACCCGGTCCAAATTAAGTTATTGCGCCGTGTTAGGCCAAAACACCCGCCAGGATCTCGATCAGGTTGTCCACGTCGGCCTCTTCGCACACGAGCGGCGGCAGGAAGCGCAGCGTATGTGCGCCTGTAGCGTTGATCACGGCACCAGCCCCCAATGCACGGGCCACGACGTCGTGTGCATCACCCGCGGCATCATCCAAATCGCAGCCGAGCATCAGGCCGCGACCACGCACCTCTACCACATGCGGAAGCTTAGCCAGCGCCTGCTCCATATAAGCACCCACCTTGGCAACATGCTCGGCAAAATCGCCGCGCACGAGCGCAGAGAGCGTCGCGGCGCACGCCGCGACAGCCAAGCAGCTACCGCCAAAGGTCGAGCCGTGGTCACCCGGCTTAAACACGTCGGCGATCTCCTTCTTTGCCACCACGGCACCCATGGGCACGC
>CAJLVJ010000068.1 GCA_905210085.1 uncultured Collinsella sp.
CATGCGAACCTCCAGTCCGGACCGCCCCGCGGTCCAACTTTCTGTCCGCACCCCCAACAGTCCGTATTTCACCGCAACTTATTGGTGGGGATGCGATTAGCGCTTGCGGGGAACGAGTTTGGTGCGGCGCAGGTGGATCATCTCGGCGGCGATGGAGATGGCGATCTCCTCGGGGTCCTCGGCCTCGATGGCAACGCCGATCGGAAGGTGCAGCTCGTCGATCTGGTCCTGCGTAAAGCCTTCCTGCTCCAGACGGGCGCGCACAAAGGCCGTCTTGCGGCGCGAGCCCAAGCAACCCAGATAGGCGGGTTTGGCATGCATAGCCTGAATCACCACGTCGAGATCAGATTTGTGACCCGCCGTGGCGACGACCACCAAGTCGCGCGGACCGATGGGACACAGCTCGCTCAGGTTCTTGTAATCGACCAGGCGACGATCGTAGACACCGGGCACCCATTCGGGCGTC
The DNA here is from genome assembly GCA_905210085.1 of uncultured Collinsella sp. Taxonomy (GTDB): domain Bacteria; phylum Actinomycetota; class Coriobacteriia; order Coriobacteriales; family Coriobacteriaceae; genus Collinsella. The sequence goes on from CAJLVJ010000068.1 coordinate 467, forward strand.
AACGTGCCGGGGCGGTCATCGCAGGCCACGACGACAAAGCCCGCCGCCGTGAGCACGCGCGCCGTCGCGGCACCCACGTGCCCGCAGCCAAAGATGTAGGTCAGGCCCTCGGGACAGAGCGTCTCGACGTGCGCCGCGGGAATCTCGGAGGCGGCGTTAGTGTAGGTGACGTTACTCCCCTCCTCCACCAGCGAAAGCCCGGGGCAGCCCGCAATGGTGCGGCGCGATTCCTCGCCATGGTACTCGGCCACATCGCCCTCGAGCGCGCTCGCGATAAACGGCTCAAAGTCGATGACGAAGTCGCCGATGCGTCGATAGACCAAGATGTCGGCAATTTCCTGGAACAACGGTGCCTGGGTCGCATCCAGATGCAGATAGCACAGGCAGATGGCTCCGCCGCAGATCATGCCGGTATCGGAGTTCTCGCCGCCCATGGTGTAGCGGACCAGACGCGATTGCCCCGCGGCCAGCAGCTCTCGCGCCTCGTCCAGCGCAAAGAGCTCGATCTTGCCGCCGCCGATGGTGCCCGCCTGGCTGCCGTCGGCAAAGACGGCCATCCAGGCGCCCACGCCGCGCGGCGACGACCCCGCCGTGCCGGCCACGACCACGAGCTCGCACGTCTCGCCAGCACGCAGGGCGACAAGCGCCGCATTCACAACATCGAGCTTTTCCATTGCCGCCTTCTATCCTCTAAAGATATCGGTGAGCATAGCGAGTGCCTCGAGCACGCCGCCGCCGACCGACGTCGCCTTGTCCGAAATGTAGTTGATATAGCTGGCATCGCCGCGCGGATCGACATCGGCGCATTTAAAGCCCTCGGTCACCTGCACGCCGTTCGCCAAAAGCCCGCGCAGACAGCCATCGATCTGCGTGCGCATGGGCGTATCGCCCGCGTAGCCAATCACGTCTCCGGCGCGCACGATGTCGCCGATTGCGCGGTCTGACCGAAACATGCCGGCGGCGGGGCTGTGGATTACGCGCTCCTTGCCATAGCCGGCGATAATGCCCGGCACGCCCGTGTTGGGCTGGGGCGAACCTTGGGTAATGACACGGCCCAAGAAATGCCCGCGCATGGTCTCGACCACGGCGTCGCAGTCAACCGGCGCGGTAAAGCCCGGCCCCACGGCGATGACGGCAGGCGCCATGTCGCGCGTGGTACCCAGGTTGCGCTTGGCCAAAATCGCGTCGACCACGGCAGCGGGTTTAAGCTCATCGAGCATCTTGGCCTGGGGGTCTACCACGACGGCGACGTCTCCGGCCTCGGTAATTGCAAGCGCCTCTGCCGGCGTCTGCGCCAAGCGAGCGCGAATGCCCTCGACCTGGACCTCGCCCAGGCGAATAGCCTCGCAAAAACTGATTGTGCGGCGGATGCACGTGGGAACCGCGATATCGGCCATAACAACCGACACGCCGGCGCGCACCAAGCGAGCGGCGACACCCGTGGCGATATCGCCGGCGCCGCGAACATAAACGAGCATTCCCGGGGCACCTCCCTGTGCTACGGTTTGAGCAGAGCAAAAGCGGTTCGACCGCTACTCTGATGATTATTTATTATCACAGTATTATACGGCGGTGAACAGATGGAAACGGTTAGCGGCAATCTTGCCTCGGCGCTCAGGATCGAGCCGGGCATTACCGCGATTATCGGCAGCGGCGGCAAGTCGACGTTGCTCAAAACGCTGGGTCTTGAGCTCATGCACGCTGGCGGCCGCGTGCTCCTCTGCACCACCACGCATATGCTTCCCGTTGCCGGCGTGCCATGGGACGGGTCGAATCGTCGCCTGGACGCCGCGCCTTGGAAGCCGGGCGCCTCGCATGTCCCCGGTTGCACCTGCGAGGCCTGCGCGGGCCTCGCACGCGGAGGCATCTGCCAGGCAGGCGTTTTGGACCCGGAGACAGGCAAGCTCTCCGCCCCCGCCGAGCCACTCGGCGGGCTGGCACAGCGCTTTGACTATGTGTTGGCCGAGGCAGACGGTAGCAAGCGACTCCCGCTCAAGGCGCATGCCGCCTGGGAGCCGGTAATTCCCGCCGTCACGGCAAACGTTGTCTGGGTCGTCGGCGCCTCGGGGCTGGGCAAGCCCGTCGCCGAGGTTGTCCACCGCCCCGAGCTCTTCTGCGAGCGCTGCGGCTGCGAGCCCACCGACGCTGCCGCCCCAGAGCACGTCGCCATGGTGCTCAATGCCGAGCTGCGGATGCTGAACCTCAACAATGCCCGCATCATGCTCAACCAAGTCGACACGCTCAGCGACCCCACGATGGCCGACCGCCTCGAGGCAGCCCTCGGCCGCCCCATCGTCGCCACCAGCCTCAAGTAGCCGGCCCCATCTCGTCAGTTGCGGTGAAATACGGACTGTTTGGCCGCCCGACGGCCGCAAACAGTCCGTATTTCACCGCAACTGCGGAGGGGACACGGCATCTTTGCTGCTAGCGGGGCACGTAGCGGCCGGGCTGGGCTCCGGTGGGCTCGCCGTCGCGCGCGGCCAGCACGCCGTTCACAAACACAGCCTTGGCGCGGCCGTGCGCCTCAAAGCCCTCGAGCGGCGTGTAGTCCACGGCCTGATGCTGCGTCGCGGCGCTGATCGTCCAGCGCGCCTTGGGATCCCACACGCACACGTCGGCATCGGAGCCCTCGGCAAGACATCCCTTGCGCGGATACATGCCAAAGACGCGCGCCGGATTCTCGCTCATCAAGCGGCACAGATCCTCAGGACCCAGCTGCCCCTCAAAGCTCGTAGCGATCGCGACGGGGCGATGCTCCACACCGGGTCCGCCGTTGGGAATCGCGCGGAAGTCGTCGCGCCCGCGGTCCTTTTGCCCGTGCAGGTTAAAGCTGCAGTGATCGGTCGCGATAGTATCGATCTCGCCGGCCACAAGCGCCTCGCGCAGGGCCGCACGGTCACCCGCATGGCGCAGCGGCGGGCTCATCACATATTTGGCGCCCGCAAAGCCGTCCTCGCCCTGCTCCAAATAGCACGTATCGTCGAGCATCAGATACTGAGGGCAGGTCTCGACATAGATATTCTTCTGCCCGCGCGCCTTGGCGGCACGGATGGCCTCGAGCCCCAGCTTGGTCGAAAGGTGCACCACGTTGACCGGTGCGTCGCCGGCCAGGTGCGCCAGGTATAGCAGACGGCTCACTGCCTCGGCCTCGCACACATCCGGACGGCTGAGCGCATGGCCCTCGGGCCCGTGGATACCCTGCTCAAACACGCGCTTCTGCAGCTCATTCACCAGCGTACCGTTCTCGCAATGCACGCACAGGATACCGCCAATATGCTTGAGCTCCTCCAGCACCTCGAGCGTCTCGGCATCGTCCAAGCGCAGGTGGTCGTAGGCAAAGTAGGTCTTAAACGACGATACGCCCGCCTCGCGTATGGCCGAAAGATCGGCGCGGTTGCGCTCGTTCCACTCGGCGAGTGCCATATGAAAGGCGTAGTTTGCCGTGCAGGTGCCGTCGGCGCGGCGATGCCACTCGGCCAAGGCATCGGGCATGGTCACGCCACGATCGGCCGTCGCGTAGTCCACGATGGTCGTCGTACCGCCGCAGGCAGCCGCGCACGTGCCGGTCTCAAAGCTATCGGCCGTCCAATCCATGCCGGTCCAGCACTGCATGTGCGTGTGGCCGTCGATAAAGCCGGGAAACACCCAGCAGCCCGCGGCGTCCTCGACGGTATCGTCGGCGCCCGGCTCAATCGCTGCGGCGATCCGCACGATCTTATCGCCCTCCATGGCAAGATCGGCGCGGCGAAGCCCCTGGGGCGTCACGAGCGCGCCGTTTTTGATGATGATCATAATTGCTCCTTATTGATTGATGCAGTTGGCCACGTGATCAAAATACGAGCAGGCGGCAATATGCTCCGTTATGCGTCGCTGTCCCTTGACGGTATCGACGTCCCACAGCTCGTAGGCACGCGCCTCGACCAGCGCAACGTCGGCGCGACCTTTGAGAATCGAGCCCCCGCCGTCCTTGCCCTCAAGACACATAAGTGCATCGAACAGTTCCGCCGGAAAGAGCACCGGGCTCGAAGGCTCACCGTTGCACGCAAGACGCACCGGATGTTTGCGGCCACGCTCGTCAAATGCACGAACCATAGCCTCAAAAGAATCCGAACTCACGAGCGGCTGGTCGCCCGGCAAAAAGAGGCAACCTTTCCAGTTGCGTTCGATTCCCCACGAAAGGCCCGCACGGACGCTTTCGCTGCGCAGCTCGCCATCGTGCAGCACGCACGGGCAATGCTTGTCCTCGCAAATCTGAGCGACCCCGGGCCAACGCGTCGAAACCACAACGTCAAAGCCCCGGGGAACCGAATCGATAGTCCAGGCAATCAGCGGCTTGCCATAGATATCGGCAAGCATCTTGTTGGAGCCAAACCGCTTGCCCTCGCCCGAGGCCATAATGACGCATCCAAGTTTCATGGTGATACCTCCCCTGAAACCATCGTACCCATAACTCGCGCCGCGGGCATCCACATCGAAAGCGCTTATCCCGCACGCCCGCGATGCAAAAAAGGGGCACCCCGCCGGTTGGCAGAGCGCCCCCTTTACATGGCTTACCTCAACCCGGCTTTAGGCCTGGAACCAACGGGCGGTATTGCGCTCGTCGAGGGCCTTGAGGGTAGCGGCGGGATCGGCAACCTTCTGCAGGAACATCATGGCTGCGATGGCGTACGGCTTGTAGCTGGCCTCCTTGTACATGCCCACACGGTGCATGTCGAAGACGTCGGCGTTAACCTCGCCGTGCTCGCAGGAGACACCGGAGATGTCGGCGGGCAGCGGGTGCATAAAGATGGTGTCCTGGCCGTTGGCGGTCTTCTCCATGAGCTCGGTCGTGGAGCACCAGTCCTGATGGGTGGCGTTCTGGGCGAGCAGCTCCTTCTCGAGCGCTGCGATGCCGGCGTCGTCGCCCTCGGCGTACAGGTTGGTGCGCTTCTCCATGGCGGCAAACGGAGCCCAGCTCTTGGGGATCACGATGTCGGCGCCCTCGAAGGCCTCGGCCATGGTGTTGACCTGCTTAAAGGTGGTGCCGGACTCGGCGGCATAGCTCTTGGCGCGCTCGACGACCTCGGGCATGAGGTCGTAGCCCTCGGGGTGAGCCAGGGTGACGTCCATGCCAAAGCGGGGCAGCAGGCTGATCAGCGACTGCGGGCAGGACAACGGCTTGCCGTAAGAGGGCGAATAGGCCCAGGTGACGGCAACCTTCTTGCCCTTGAGGTTCTCGAGGCCGCCAAACTCGTTGATGAGGTAGAGCATGTCGGCAGAGGACTGCGTGGGGTGGTCGGAGTCGGACTGCAGGGAGATGAGCGTGGGACGGTGATCCAGAACGCCGTCCTCGTAGGCCTGCTGGACAGACTCGGAAACCTCGGCCATGTAGGCGTCGCCCTTGCCGATGTACATATCGTCGCGGATGCCGATGACGTCGGCCATGAAGGAGATCATGGTAGCGGTCTCGCGGACGGTCTCGCCGTGGGCGATCTGGGACTTCTTCTCGTCCAGGTCCTGCAGCTCAAGGCCGAGCAGGTTGGCGGCCTTAGAGAAGGAGAAGCGCGTACGGGTGGAGTTGTCGCGGAACAGGGAGACGGCCAGGCCCGAGTCGAAGATCTTGGACGAAACGTTGTTCTCACGCAGCTCGCGCAGGGCGTCGGCGACGATGTAGAGAGCCTTGAGCTCATCGGTGGTCTTGTCCCAGGTGTGCAGGAAGTCGCTGCCGTACATACCCTTAAAGTCGAGACCGTTCAGCTGCTCGACGAGCTCGGTAAACTTAGCGTCCATGGAAATGTCCTTTCTAGAGATGAAACGATCGCAATGAGTTGATGCGCTCCGGCATGCGCGTGTGGCAGAACATGCAGAGCACCATGACGAGGACCCGCCACCGTTGAGGAAGCATGGGAGATAACGACCGCGGGCCCCAAGTCAACAGGGGGTGCCGGGGACACGAGCGGCCCCCGGCTCAACAAAATCGAGGAATGAGACTAATCGATCTTGTTGTTGGTCAGACCGGCGCGGAACACGGTGGCGTCGCCATCGGCCTGGCTCGGATCGTAGAGGTTCAGGGCAGCCACGTACATGGCGGCAGCGGTGACCAGGTCGTCCTTGTAGGTGACCTCGTTGGGAGCGTGAGCCTGAGACTCGGCACCCGGGCCAAAGCCCACGCAGGGGATGCCGTAGCGGCCCTGGATGGAGACGCAGTTCGTGGAGAAGGTCCACTTGTCGCACAGCGGGCGACCGGTGCGCTTGTCCATGCTGGGCTCGCAGCCGATGCGCTCGTCACCAAACATGGCCTTGTGGGCGTCGACGAGGGCCTTGACGTGCGGAGCGGTCTCCTTGTTGATCCACGTGGGGAAGTAAGCCTCGGTCTCGTAGACCTCGCCGGTCCAGGACGGACGGTCGTACATGTACATGGAGACCTTCACGTCGTCGCCGTACTTCTTGGCGGCCGGCAGGTTGCGGATCTCGTCCAGGCAGGACTCCCAGGTCTCGCCGGCGGTCATGCGACGGTCGATGGAGATGGTGCAGGAATCGGCCACGGCGCAGCGGCTGGGGCTGGTGTAGAAGATCTGGCTGACGGTGCAGGTGCCGCGGCCCAGGAAGCGGGCATCCTCGTAGTGCTCGGGGTTGTACTTGGGGTCGAGCATCTTGACGAGGCCCTTGATGTCGGTCGACTCGTCGCAGCCGTTGTTGTTGAGGGCGCGGACGTCGGCGATGATGTCGGCCATCTTGTAGATGGCGTTGTCGCCGCGGTCGGGAGCGGAGCCGTGGCAGGAGGTGCCGTGAACGTCGACGCGGATCTCCATGCGGCCGCGGTGACCGCGATAGATGCCGCCGTCGGTGGGCTCGGTGGAAATGACGAACTCGGGCTTAATGCCGTCCTTGTTGTAGATGTACTGCCAGCACATCCCGTCGCAGTCCTCTTCCTGGACGGTGCCGACGACCATGATCTTGTAGCCCTCGGGGATGAGGCCCATGTCCTTCATCATCTTGGCAGCGTAGGTAGCGGAAGCCATGCCGCCCTCCTGGTCAGAGCCGCCGCGGCCGTAGATGATCTCGTCGGTCTCGTAGCCCTCATAGGGATCGGCGTCCCAGTTCTCGATGTTGCCGATGCCGACGGTGTCGATGTGGGAGTCGATGGCGATGATCTTGTCGCCCTCGCCCATAAAGCCCATGACGTTGCCCAGGCCGTCGACCTTGACCTCGTCATAGCCAAGGCTCTCCATCT
>CAJLVJ010000069.1 GCA_905210085.1 uncultured Collinsella sp.
CAAAGGTGAGCGCGGCGACCTCGCCCAGCGAGAATCCCGCACAGGCGGCAGGCACCACGCCGCGCTCACGCAGGGCGACGGCGACAGTCAAGTCGTGCACGAACACGCAAGGCTGCGTGTTCTCAGTCTGCGAGAGCTCCTCCTTGGAGGCGCTCCGGCACTGCTCACTGGTTCCCGGACGCACCTCGTCGGCGATCGCAAACACCTCGGCAGCCGCCGGTGATGCCTCGATGAGATCGACGCCCATCGCGGGATGCTGGGCACCCTGACCGGCAAACAGAAACGCTACGCTACCCATGCGGACGCACCCTTCAGGACATGCTCAGCGCCATCGACCAGATCGTCGACGATTTCGCGTGCGCTCTGGCGTTCGTTGACCATGCCGGCAATCTGTCCGCACAAATACGAACCCTCTTCGTAATTACCGTCCTTTGCGGCTTTACGAAGCGCGCCCGTGCCCATGGCCCCAAGCTCCTCGGGGCTTGCGCCCGCCGCCTCGTTCTTGGCATACGCGTTGGTGAAGGGGCTCTTGAGGGCGCGAACCGGATGTCCCGTCGAGCGACCGGTCGCACGCGTCGACGTGTCGCCTGCCTTGAGCACCAGCTCTTTGTACTGTTCGGATACGGTGCACTCGTTTGCGACCAGAAAGCGTGTTCCCACCTGGACGCCGGCAGCGCCGAGCATAAAAGCGGCCGCCACGCCGCGGCCATCGGCGATGCCGCCAGCCGCAACCACGGGAATATCGACCGCATCGGCAACCTGCGGGACAAGTGCCATCGTCGAGGTCTCGCCAATATGGCCGCCCGATTCGGTACCCTCGGCAACAACCGCCGTGGCTCCACGACGTGCCACGAGGCGCGCCAGCGCCACCGAGGCAACGACCGGGATGACCTTGATGCCCGCCTCGTTCCACGCCTTCATGTACTTGGTGGGATTGCCGGCACCGGTCACCACAACGGGCACCTGCTCATCAATCACCACTTGTGCGACCTCGTCGACAAACGGGCTCATGAGCATAACGTTGACGCCAAAGGGCTTATCCGTCTTGGCGCGCAGCTCGTGAATCTGATCGCGCAGCCAGTTTGCGTCGGCATTCATGGCCGCGATAATCCCTAAGCCGCCTGCCTCGGACACGGCAGACGCCAGCGAGGCGTCGGCAATCCAGGCCATGCCACCCTGGAACACGGGTTTTTCGATGCCGAGCAGATCGCAGAGAGGAGACTTGAGCATCACTACTTCTCCAATGCCGCCTCGACCGTATCGACAAACTCGCCGACCGTCTTGGGGTTCTCCTCGGTATCGAGCTCAATGCCAAACTCGTCCTCGACGGCAACGAGGATCTCGACGGTACCCAGGCTGTCGAGGCCAATCTCCTCGAGCGTGGACTCGGGCTTCATCTCGACATCGTCAAGGCCGGCGGTCTCACGGATAACGTCGCAAACGCGCTCGAATGTCTTCTGATCTGCCATGGTAGTTCTCCTTTGTTTGTGCCCCAGGGGCGTTTTCATTTCCTATGTGCAACTACTTCCAGCGAAGTAGATAGCCACCTACATCCAAGCCGGCGCCAAATCCGACCAGGGCGATGGTGTCGCCCGCGTGCAGCGCGCCGGTATTTGTCAGTCGATCGAGAGCAAGCGGAATGCAAGCGCTCGAGATGTTGCCGGTTTCACGCAACGTTCGGACCACACGGTCGTCCGGCACACCCAAGCGCTTGACCGCCTGGCTCAAGATCCGTTCGTTAGCCTGGTGGAATACAAAGTGGTCGATGTCCTCGACCGCGATGCCCGCGTCGCAGGCGAGCTTGTTGACCGTGTCGCAGATGGCATTGACGCCAAACTTGAAGACGCGACGGCCGTTCATGGACAGCACACTCTCGCCATCTGCGGAGGCCTTAAACGGCGAGGTGCCGACCAGTCCGGGAACGCGCAACGTCTCGACGTCGGGCGCCGTCGAAAGCTCAACAGCAAGGGGATTCTCTCCCCCAGCCTCTATGACCGCAGCACCCGCGCCATCGCCAAAGAGCACGCACGTGGCACGGTCGGTCCAATCGAGCGCGCGCGTCATCTGCTCGGCGGCAACGACCAGCACGTGCTTGGCGCGACCGCGGGCGATATAGCCCTCGGCGACATCGAGCGCAAATACGAAGCCGGCACAAGCCGCCGAAACGTCGAAGGCCTGACATGTGGCACCCAGGCGCTCAGCAACGGCGCACGCTTCGGCAGGAACGAGATGATCGCCCGTCGTCGTCGAGCAGACGATAAGATCCAGCTGGCTCGCATCGATTCCGGACGTCTGGAGCGCTTGCTCGCTCGCTGCCACGGCAAGGTCGTCGAGCGACTCGGTGGTGCACACATGGCGGCTCTTGATCCCCGTGCGGGTAAAAATCCACTCATCCGAGGTATCGAGGAACTCGGACAGCTCGTCATTGGAAACGCTGCGCTCGGGAAGCGCCGAGCCTGTTCCAAGAATCGTGAAACCCATCACTAACCTCCTTTGGATTGTTGACGTGTTTACATCGACCAAGAGAGGATAGCGCATTTCAGTCGTTGTTGACGTGTTAACATTAAATTGTCCAAATGCGACAAAGGCTTCACATTGTGTCTGCCTCACAACACCATTGCGTTATTCACTTATTCATTAAGGAGGTAGCAGCCGTTATGGATGCCCAATTAACGATAGTCGACGTAACCGGATCGACCAACGATGACCTGCTAGAAGCAGGAAAACAGGGTGCGCCGCACGGCACAGGACTTGCCGCACGGGCTCAGACAGCAGGACGCGGCCGACGCGGCCACAAGTGGGATTCAACCGCTGGTAACTTGTTGCTCTCGATTGTCCTACGTCCACGTGTTGATCCCGCCAAGTACTCTGGTCTTGCCGCCGTCAGCGGCTTAGCGGTGCTCGAGGCGCTCGAAAAGCAGGGTCTTGCAAACGAGATTGGCCTCAAATGGCCCAACGACCTGGTCGCGCGAGGGCGCAAACTCGGCGGCATTCTGGTCGAAGCCGCACGCGATAACGAAGGCAGCCCCTTTGCAGTCTGCGGCATTGGCGTCAATGTGAACTATGTGCCTTCGGAGGTTCCCGATGGCGGCCTGGCGGCAATTGGCCTCTCAGACCTCAACGAGAATGTTCCCGCCGTCGATGTGCTGCTCAAGGAGGTCTATTACACCGTCGTAAACGCTGTGGACGCGTGGGCTGATCTGCTCAACGCCATGAAAGAAAACACTGGACCGCTCGCGCCCGTCCACGGCGAATATGTCACTCACCTCAATTGGATCGGAGAGCACGTTATCGCCCGTTCCCCTGCCGGTGACGAGCTGGCACGCGGCATCTTTAAAACCGTCGATGCCTTTGGTCGCGCATGTATCGAAACGGAAGGCGGCTTGCGATCCTTCCATTTTGAGGAGGCATCGCTGCGTCCCTTGAGCGAATAGGGCGCTGCAGCCACCTACTCGGCAGCAATGCCCGGCAGTCCAAACCATTATTCAAACAAAAGAGCCCCGCTACCAACATGGCAGCGGGGCTCTGTAAGCTATGAGCGATATCGCTTAGAGCTTGATGTCGATGTCGACGCCAGCGGGGAGGTCGAGACGCATGAGCGAATCAACGGTGCCCGAGGTGGGGTCAAGGATGTCGATGAGGCGCTTGTGGGTGCGCATCTCGAACTGCTCACGGGAGTCCTTGTTCACGTGCGGCGAGCGGATAACCGTGTACAGGTTGCGCTCGGTGGGCAGGGGGACAGGACCGGAAACGCGAGCGCCGGTCTTCTGAGCGGTCTCGACGATGAGCTTCGCGGACTGATCGACGACCTCGTGATCATAGCCCTTGAGGCGAATGCGGATCTTCTGGGTAGCCAACTTAAACCTCCAAAGAGTGCGAGAGATGTTCTCGCGGATTACGTAACAGGGAGCTCGAACTTAGGCGTTCTTGCTCATGACCTCGTCCACGATGGACTTGGGCGCGGGCTCATAAGAGTCGAACTGCATCGTGTAGGATGCACGGCCCTGGGTCTGGGAGCGAAGGTCGGTAGCGTAACCGAACATCTCGCCCAGCGGCACCTTGGCACGGATGAGCTTGCTGTTCTTGCGATCCTCCATGCCCTCGATCTTGCCGCGGCGACCGGAGAGGTTGCCCATAACGTCGCCCATGTACTGCTCGGGGGTCTCGACCTCGACAGCCATAATCGGCTCGAGCAGCTGCGGATCGGACTTCTTGAGAGCGTCCTTGATTGCCATGGAACCGGCGATCTTGAAGGCGGCCTCGGAGGAGTCGACCTCGTGGTAAGAACCGTCGAACAGGGTGACCTTGACGTCGAGGACCGGGAAGCCGGCGATAACACCGGTGTTCAGGGCCTCCTGGATGCCCTTGTCAATGGACGGAATGTACTCCTTGGGCACGACGCCGCCGACGATAGCGTTGACGAACTCGTAGCCGAAGCCCTCCTCCATCTTCTCGAGCTTGATGACGGCGTGGCCGTACTGACCGCGACCACCGGACTGACGGACGAACTTGCCCTCAGCCTTCTCGACGTCGTGACCAGCGGTCTCGCGGTAGGCAACCTGGGGCTTACCAACGTTAGCGTCAACCTTGAACTCGCGGAGCAGACGGTCGACGATGATCTCGAGGTGCAGCTCGCCCATGCCGGCGATGATGGTCTGGCCGGTCTCGTGGTTGGTGGACACCTGGAAGGTCGGGTCCTCCTCGGCGAGCTTGGTCAGAGCCAGGGACATCTTGTCCTGCTCGGCCTTGGTCTTGGGCTCGATGGCAACGTCGATAACGGGCTTAGCGAACTCGATCTTCTCGAGGACGATCTCCTTGCCCTCTTCGCACAGGGTGTCACCGGTGGTGGAGTTCTTGAAGCCGACGCAAGCGACGATGTCGCCGGCGGCAGCGTCGTCACGGTCGATACGCTCGGCGGCGTTCATCTCGAGGATGCGGCCGAGGCGCTCGCGCTGACCGTTGGAAGCGTTGATCACGTAGGAGCCGGACTCGGCACGGCCGGAGTAAACGCGGACGTAGGTGAGCTTACCGACGAACGGGTCGGTCATGATCTTGAAGACCAGGCCAGAGAAGGGCTCGTCGAAGGAAGGATGACGCTCGATCTCCTCGCCGGTGTCCGGATCGGTACCGGTGACGGCCTCAACGTCGAGCGGGCTGGGCAGGTAGTCGACGACAGCGTCGAGCAGCTCCTGGACGCCCTTGTTCTTGTAGGCGGAGCCCACGAAGACGAGGTTGAGCTCGTTGGCCAGAACGCCCTTGCGCAGAGCAGCCTTGAGCTCCTCGACGGTGAAGTCCTCCTCCATGAGGATCTTCTCCATGAGCTCGTCGTCAAAGCTGGCAGCAGCGTCGAGGAGCTCCTCGCGCTTGGTGGCAGCGATGTCAGCGAACTCAGCCGGGATCTCGTCCATCGGCTCGGGGTAGGTCATGCCCTTGTCGTCGGCCTTGAAGTCCCATGCGGTCATGGTGACGAGGTCGATGACGCCCCAGAAGTTGTCCTCGGCGCCCATCGGGACCTGAGCGGCCACGGCGTTGGCGTCGAGACGATCCTTCATGGTCTCGATAGCGTTGAAGAAGTCAGCGCCCACGCGGTCATACTTGTTGATGAAGGCGATGCGGGGGACGTTGAAGGTAGAAGCCTGACGCCAAACGGTCTCAGACTGGGGCTGAACGCCGGCAACGGCGTCGAAGACGGCGACAGCGCCATCGAGGACGCGCAGGCAGCGCTCGACCTCAGCGGTGAAGTCAACGTGGCCCGGGGTGTCGATAATCTGGATGCGGTAGTCTTTACCGTCCTTGTTCCAGAAGCACGTGGTAGCAGCGGAGGTAATGGTTACGCCGCGCTCCTGCTCCTGAACCATCCAGTCCATGGTGGCAGCGCCCTCATGGACCTCACCGATCTTGTGGGTCTTACCGGTGTAGTAAAGAATACGCTCGGTCGTGGTGGTCTTACCGGCATCGATGTGAGCCATGATGCCGATGTTACGGGTATCGGAAAGCTTGTACTTAGGCTTAGCCATGTTAGTTCCTTACCTTAACTTACCAACGATAGTGAGAGAACGCGCGGTTGGCCTCGGCCATCTTGAAGACGTCCTCACGCTTCTTGACGGAAGCGCCCAGGCCGTTGGAAGCGTCGAGAATCTCGTTGGCGAGACGCTCGGCCATGGTCTTCTCCTTGCGAGCGCGGGAGAAGTTGACGATCCAGCGGATACCCAGAGCGGTGGAACGACGGGAGTTGACCTCCATCGGGACCTGATAGGTAGCGCCACCGACACGCTTGGGCTTAACCTCGAGCGTGGGCTTGACGTTGTCCATAGCCTTCTTGAAGGTAGCGAGAGCGTCGCCACCCTCGGACTTCTCGGCAACGATCTCGAAAGCGGTGTAAACGATGCGCTCAGCGGTGGCCTTCTTGCCGTCAAGAAGGACCTTGTTGATGAGCTGAGTCACCAGGCGGTTGTTGTAAACGGCGTCAGGCTGAACCTCACGACGATTAGCTGCTGCACGACGCGGCATGTGAAATCTCCTTAAGTGTCTACCGTGCGGCGCTTAGGCGGCACACGGCGAAAGTATCAAAACGTTATCTGGCTTATTTAGCCTTGGGGCGCTTAGCACCGTACTTGGAACGGGCCTGCATACGGTTCTGGACCGGAGCAGCGTCGTAGGCGCCACGGATGACGTGATAACGGACACCAGGGAGGTCACGGACACGACCGCCGCGGACGAGCACGATGGAGTGCTCCTGCAGGTTGTGGCCCTCACCCGGGATGTAAGCAGTAACTTCGATGCCGTTGACGAGGCGAACACGGGCAACCTTACGAAGAGCCGAGTTCGGCTTCTTGGGGCTCGTGGTGAAGACGCGGGTGCACACGCCGCGCTTCTGGGAGTTGTGCTGCAGAGCAGCGTTCTTGGACTTCTTGGGCACGGAACGACGGCCCTGGCGAACCAGCTGGTTAATAGTAGGCAAAGCGTACTCCTTCTCGAATGATTCCAGCTTTCTGTAAAGTGCAACGGCTTGAATCGAGGGGTCAGCATCCCCCTACGAAACACGCAGTTCGATAGGATACGTGCCGTTAGCTGTGCCGTCAACAGACCACGCCGCCGGGCGTATCCCAAAATAGCCATATTTCCGCAAAGCCTACACAAAAGGAATCCCCTTCTACGCGCGTGGGCGGATTCCCGGTCCGGGCGGCCCGCTGTTTAAGTTTGCTGCTCTACAGTCCTGCGCAAGACGGAAAGCACATTAAGTGCTTTC
>CAJLVJ010000070.1 GCA_905210085.1 uncultured Collinsella sp.
ATGACGTTGCCCAGGCCGTCGACCTTGACCTCGTCATAGCCAAGGCTCTCCATCTCGGCCTTGATGCAGGCAACAACCTCACCCTCCTCGCAGGACTCAGAGGGGTGGGAGATCATAGCGCGCAGGAAGCGAGTCATATCAGCACGATGAGACTCAGCAGCAGCCTTGATAGCGTCGAAATCGAGTTCTTTAGCCATTGTTCATAACCTTTCAAACGAAGGAATCTACCTGTGAGGTGGCGGAGCGATACCTATTTACTCCGCCCCAACGATTAGCAAGTGGGATATTCGCCTTCCCAAACAATGCGGCGATACTGGTCGGGATCCGTATCGCCCTCGGTGGAGAAGCAGAGCACGGAGCTCGTCTTGTCCAGGCCGATGAGCTCCTTGAGCTCGGCGTACTCGGGATCGAGCATGAGAGTCTCGACCAGGCCGGTGGTCACAGCGCCGGACTCGCCGGAGATGACGCGCGGGTCGCCCTTCTCGGGAGCGCCCAGGGTGCGCATGCCGCGAGCGGTGACCCAGTCGGGGCAGGACACGAAGGCGGTGGCGTGGTTGCGCAGGATATCCCAGCCCAGGATGTTGGGCTCGCCGCAGCACAGACCGGCCATGATGGAGGGCATGTCACCGTCCACGATGCGCGGATCGCCGTCGCCGGCGGCAGCGCCCTTGTACAGGCAGGCGGCAGGCGCGCACTCAACCACGACGAAAGTGGGCGGGTTATCGGGATACAGGTTGGTGAAGTAGCCCACCACGGCGCCGGCGAGCGAACCCACGCCAGCCTGGACAAACACGTGCGTCGGGCGGTTGATGGCCATCTCGCGCAGCTGCTCGGCAGCCTCGGAAGCCATGGTGCCGTAACCCTCCATGATCCAGGACGGGATCTTCTCGTAGCCCTCCCAGGCGGTGTCCTGAACGATGACGCCACGCTCGCAGGCGTCAGCCTCGGCGGCGGCCATGCGCACGCACTCGTCGTAGTTGACCTCTTCGATGGTCACCGTGGCGCCCTCGGCGGCGATGTTATCGAAGCGGGGCTTGGTAGAACCCTTGGGCATGTGCACGACGGCCTTCTGGCCCAGCTTGTTGGCAGCCCATGCCACGCCGCGGCCATGGTTGCCGTCGGTGGCGGTAAAGAAGGTAGCCTGGCCAAAGTCCTTGGCCAGCTGATCGGAAGTCAGGTAATCGAAGGTGCACTCGGCAACGTCCTTGCCGGTCTCGTCGGCAATGTAGTTGGCCATGGCAAACGAACCGCCCAGAACCTTAAAGGCGTTGAGGCCAAAGCGATAGCTCTCGTCCTTAACGCACAGGTTGGACAGGCCCAGGCGCGCAGCCTGGCCGTCCAGGCGGGCAAGCGGAGTGACGGTGTACTGGGGGAACGACTGGTGGAAGGCGCGGGCCTTCTTCACGTGGTCGAGACTCATGATTCCCAAGTGCTTGTCATCGCTCTTGGGCATCGTGTTGCCCGCCCACTGGATCTTATCGGCCATACGGTGAACTCCTTAAGTCCTCTCTTGCCGGCCCCCGCATACGCGTTTCAGCCCGATCCCATTCACACGGCTGAACTTTTATGTGGATGCCAAACAAAAAGTTTGTTAGTAATGTTCTATCACACTTTTTGATTGGCATACCTAACGAATTGTTTGTTGCCGTAATCGGTACTTTTTCGCCGCCGAACGGTCATGAATTGCCTTGTTGATGGATTTGTTTGCGGTCAAGTGTGGTTTATGGCAAAGTGTGCCCAAACTAATTTTTAGGAAGGCACCCATGACCCCCGCACAGATTGAGTTTTACAAGCGCCTCGCACACGGTCTGGCGCTCCAATTTGGCCCCAACTGCGAAGTCGTCGTCCACGATCTGGAGACCGAGGACGTGGACCACTCCATCGTAGTGATCGAAAACGGCCACGTCAGCGGGCGCAAACTGGGTGACGGCCCCAGTCATATTGTGTTTGAGTCCATGCACGAGGGCACCACCGACGTGCACGACCGCGAGCCATACCTCACCAAAACCACCGATGGCAAGCTGCTCAAGTCCTCGACCATCTTTATCCGCAACGACGAGGGCAAGCCCGTCGGCATTTTGGGCATCAACTTTGACATTACGCTTATGAAGGCTCTTGAGCGTTCGCTCGACGCCTTTACCGGCACCGGCGGCACGGGCTATACCGAGCCCGAGCCCATTACCAAGAACATCGGCGACCTGCTCGAGGACCTGCTGCACGAGTGCGAGCAGTTTGTGGGCAAGCCCGCGGCACTCATGACCAAAGACGAGCGCATTCGTGCCATTGGCTACCTCGACCGTCGCGGTGCCTTCCTCATTTCCAAGTCGAGCGAGCGCGCCTGCGAGTTCTTTGGCATCTCCAAGTACAGCTTCTATAGCTACCTCAATGAGGCCAAGGCGGCGGCCGGCGACAAGTAGGCACTCGCCTGGATTGCCCCTCCCCTTTTGGGCGCGAGTTCTGGAAAGCACGAATCCAAGACCGAGCCGCTTGGGAAGTTCCATATAATCGATGTCATTAGTATTTCGAAAGGATGGGACAGAATGGCGCTGAGCAAGGCATCATGCACCGGTCGCGGATTGATTCCGGCAAATGGTGGACATGTGCACCACATGTTCGATGAGAGTGAAGACGACCTGTTTTCGCTGAGCCTTGACGACGTGATGGATGATCGCCCGTGGACCGCCGACGAACTCATGGGCGGCGGGGCTCGCCCGTCAAGTCCCAATCCCGCACTTGCGCCTAAGACCGCATCTGCGCCGACTCCTGCGCAGCCGGCTGTTTCGACGCCCGCGCCTACACCCGCACCCACTTCGGCGCCCACGCCCGCTCCCCGCCCCGCAAGCGACCCGTCCGAGACGGCGGCATTTCTCGCTGCAGCGACGCAGGGCAAATCGGCCGACAGCACCGTTATGTACAGCGCCCAGCAGTTGCCTGTTCCTGCGGCACGCAAGCCTCCGGTCGCAAGGCTCGATGAGCCCGTTGCCCATCAGGTTGCCTACGATTCCTGGGCTGCAGCCGATCTGGATGAGACCTCTGCCGGCATGCCGGCGCTTGATGTTCCAGTTAACCCGCTTTTTGCCGCCAACACGAGCGCCGCGGACTATGAGGGCGGTGCGGCATATTCCGATTATTCCGATGGCTATGCTGGCAACGGTCGCATCGAGACCGAGGATTATGGCACCGCATCGAGCGATTATCTCAACGATCCGTACGCTGCCACGCCCGCACCGGAATATGACCCGGAGGCCGCGTCCGCGCCGGCGTATACCAAAAGCACGGGCGAAGAGCGCTTCGCCGATTATTACGCCGAGGAAAAGGCGCTGCGTTTCTCAGAATTTCCGCAGGCAGTCAAGGTTGCCTTTATCGCCATTATCATTGCCCTGCTCGGTGTCATTGCGTTTGAGGGATTCCAGCTGTTCCGCGGCCCCACCCAAGCGGAGTCGGAAACCCAGCAAAAAGAGGACGATAACCAGTACCTGGACATCAACACCCTCAAGGGCGACCCCAACGACGGAGACGACGAGTAGCGAGGGCTGAAGGCAGCCGCAGGATCCCGCATTCAGCACCAGCTTCTAAGTGCTGTTTTGTCATCCAGCTACACTTTTCCGAAGTTTTAAGGTGCCTATTTCGACACTTTTCCGGATTTTATACTCTGTCCCTCCAGATGCGCTTTACGGTGCAGGCGTTGGAAGAAGGGCCATGTGCCGCTGGCGGCCCACATGTTCTGCAGATCAAGCTGCTCGGAGACGACTCGCGCGAGCCGTCCAGCTGGAAGCTCTTTGCCGACGGCGCGTGCGTTGCAGACGGATCCGGCGCCTTTGCCCGCGAGTGCTTCTGCGAGGGCGCCGAGGTGTTTCTGGACCTGTGCCGCGACGCCGTACGCGCAACCGAGCTGTACCAGTGGAGCCAGAGGGAGTACGAGCTGCTGAGTGCGGCCCGCAGGATCGTAAGGGTGTAGACGGGCGGACGAGCCATCGACGATTTTGAGCTGGCAAGGGCCGGGAACTAGATTCCCGGCCTTCAACCTAGCACTGCTTTATGAGATCGAGCACCGCAGGAATGTCATCGGCATTCCGAAGCGCAACGTAAGTGGGTAAGCCCGGGCCAAATCCACCCTGCGTACGCTTGTCCTGGCACATGTCCTCTGGATCCGTTAGATCATCCACACTCTTTGCCAAGCCAACGGCAATCCAACCACCGTTGCTGGTCCTGCCTACTAACACGGCATGCAGTTTTCGCTTGCCCGACCTGAAGCCTACATAGTACTTGGCAATATATGACTCCCACGAAGGGTTACCACTCAGAACAGACTCGCACACCTCATCGAAAAGCTTCTGGTTGAGTCCACCTTCGGCAAAAGTGGGGTGATTCTCCTGCAGAGTCCAAATAGGCGCCTCGTCAGACTCCCCGCGAGAGAGGCGATACTTGTCGACGACATCTGCCGGAAGGTCGGGATATTTCCATATCTCACACGCCTCTTTCGCCAGATCGTCCGCGCGCTGCCTAATCTCCTCCTCGCCCCATTTTTCATGCGAGGCGATCGACTTGTTTAGGTAGAGCGGGCTGCATTTAAGCCCCACGTTCGGAAGATTGAGCTTATCCGAGAACGACCGGTTTGAGTACTCCTGGTTGTAGCCCGTCAGCGTAAGATTTCCCAAGTTGTTGCACAGCCTGTCATGAATGTCTTCCCAGTTCTCGCCAAGCGATTTCTTCCAGCCGTGCTCACCATCGATCGTCTGGGGCATGACGTGCTCGATCTGGTAATCGTCAGCCGAGATGGGCTCCTTCGGGTGGTGCCAGTTCTCCATGCGCTCCAGGTAATAGCGCTTTTTAGAGAAGCGATTGTAACAGTCACGCGTCTTAAACTCCTCGACAAAATGCTCATCTGTCGGGAAGTATGCGGTCATACCGCTGCTATGGATAAGGAGCATCGCCGTAACGTACTCCTCTATATCATCCTGTTGCTCAAGGTTGCGATACATGCCGGCAAAGAAATTATTTAGGCCCGTGGTAAGCCTGCCGCAAACCGCACGCCTGAACAGGAACGACTCGATAGTCTCGCAGATACGTAAAAACGCATTGCGGTCTAGTCCATTCCCCTCGTAAACCGAATAAAGCAACATTAAGAGGGGCCTTATCTGCTTCACGTCGAGGCTTACGATTCTGCCGAACACTCGGCGCAGTCCGTCGTCCTTCTCCTTACCAAGGAACAGACTGACGTATCTATGTGCATACCCACGCAGCTCCTTAAGCAGGCCCTCGGTGTCACCATCGTAGTCGTCGGCGAAATAGCGCTTAAACTCGTAGTAGGCCTCGTTCTCCTTCGGCATCCTATTGGGAACTTTGAGCCACAGCCAGTACCAGATAAATGCATTGAACTCTTCCTCGCCACCTTTTCCGAACAAGCGCTCAAGCGGACGCCAGTAACCCTCGTAGAGCTTGGTCTGCTCGTCGTTGGGAAGCGACATAAGAACGTAGTTACGAATGAGGTCAATAGGCGTGAGTGGCTTGCCCTTGGAGTTCATGGACTCAAATATGAGTTGGGCATTATCAACGCCAGCGGTGAGCTTAGTGTCGATGACCTGCACGCGGTTTAGCCCCGCCCAAAGCCTTGCAGGGTCGAATGATTTCCCGTGCATCTTTTCACGGAAGAACGCATGGTTCTCGACAATGCGATCCGATTTTTCATCTGGCACGGGAGACCCAGACACGATGGAGAACAGCGTCTCTTTATCGTCCTGCGAGAGCACCAGCTTGTAGCGCGCCAGACCGTTGTAGTCATCATCGTTAAAGAGGTAGTTCTTCCGCAGCGCTGAGATCTTGAGATCGCCAAGGAAGCCGGCCTTGTCGGGATTACCCTCCAGATAGTCAGCCAAGGCAGCAATCATCAACGAAAACGTCGTCATGCGCTGCTGTCCGTCAATCAGAAGCACGCGCGAAATGCTCGTGGCAGAGCTCTCGGACTCGGGGATATAAAGCATTGACCCCACGAAGTGCGATACGCCATCACGACCCGCTCGCATGACGTCATCCCAAAGCACCTCGCACTCTTTTACACTCCACGAGTAAACTCGCTGGTACACGGGAATGACGAACTGCATCTTCGCCACGCCCATAAGGTCGAGTAGATTTGCCTCGGTTGCTTTCATTTGCGTTTGCTCCCTTTTCTTGTTTTACGTCACCTACCGTCAGTCCTCCACCGAACGGAGGGCGCTAAAGACGAGAGCATCGAAGCGCAGAAGCAACCGGGATGCTCATATCACTAGATTTTACAATACTTGTTGCGAACACAATTGAACGTCTGATCGGTTCCGATGGCTCCCCCTATGAGAAGAGGGTAGATGCCAAGGGTCGCGTGACTAGCGACAAGTGCATCGCGAACGAAGTGCCGTTTGAGGAACTGCCCGAGGGGTGGTGCTGGACAAAGCTATCGAACGTCGCCTCTATCCAGCTGGGCAAGATGCTTGACAAACAGAAAAACCAAGGTGATCTCGCGCCATACCTTGGAAATGCCAATGTTCAATGGGGCAGATTCGACCTCGCCAATGTGAAGACCATGCCCATGGGCGAAACGGATCGTGCTAAGTATGCGCTCTCTGATGGTGACCTAATCGTCTGCGAAGGCGGCGTACCGGGGAGATGCGCAATCTGGACATCGAACGAGACGATGCATTATCAAAAGGCGCTTCACAGGATTCGCTGCAGCAAAAGGCTGCTGCTCAATACTTACTGCGAGCTGTATATTTGCTTTATAGTGCAATCGCATATATGGGATAGTTGCTTTACCGGAACCACAATCAAGCACCTTCCCGCGCAAACGTTGTCGAGCTGGCTTCTCCCCCTCCCGCCTCTCGCCGAGCAGCGCCGCATCGTCGAGCGCGTGAACGAGCTCATACCCCTGGTCGAGGAGTACGGCAGGGTCGAGAACGCCCGCGAGGCGCTCGACGCCGCGCTGCCCGGCCGCCTGCGCAAATCCGTGCTGCAGCTGGCGGTGCAGGGCGGGCTGGTGCCCCAGGACCCCGCAGACGAGCCCGCGAGTACCCTGCTTGAGCGCATCCGCGGGCAGCGCCGAAAGCTCGTCGCCGAGAAGAAGATGAAGGCCCCGAAGGGCGGCGAGTCGATCATCTTCGCCGGTTCCGATGGCCGCCGCTATGAGAAGAGAGTGGACGCCAAGGGCCGCGAGTCCGTGCCCGTCTGCATCGAGGACGAGATCCCGTTCGAGATACCCGAGAGCTGGGAGTGG
>CAJLVJ010000071.1 GCA_905210085.1 uncultured Collinsella sp.
ACCATCGAGAACTGGTCCAAGAACATGTACAACCTCAACACCAAGCGTGCGCGCGTGGACGAGGACGGCGACATCGAGTGGATCAGCGGCTCCTTCGGCAGCCACGTGGGCTACCTCTACCCCATGAGCGTGCTCAACGGCCGCCGCGCCCGCTCGAGCTTTACCGGCATCACCTTTGCCGGCGCCGGGCAGAACCTCGACACCGGCTGCAAGGTCGTGCTCAACGCGCCCGAGACCTCGGCAACCGTCGAGACCAAGGGCATCTCCAAGAGCGGCGGCATCCAGACGTTCCGCAGCTCTATCGTTGCCACGCCCAAGGCCGAGGGCTCCAAGGCAACCGTGAGCTGCCAGTCACTGATGCTCGACGACCAGAGCCGCTCCGACACTATTCCGGCCATGGACATCCGCGCCAAGAACGTCGACATCGGCCACGAGGCCACCATCGGACGTATCGGCGACGACAAGGTGTTCTACCTGATGAGCCGCGGTATCCCGGAGGAAGAAGCCCGTACCATGATCGTCAACGGCTTTGCCAACCCGGTCTCCAAGGAGCTACCGCTGGAGTACGCCGTCGAGATGAACAACCTGATCAAGCTCGAGATGGAAGGAGCGATCGGATAATGAAACAGGAAACCAACACCGCTGCAACCACGCTCGAGCAGGTCAACGCTATGCCGGCCGCCACATGGGGTTGGCTCAAGATGAACCAGACCAAGCTCGAGCTTTCGGACGAGCTTGCCGCCGCTCCCGCCGAGACCGTTAAGGTTGAGGGCTTGGACGAGCAGTTTGCTGGCGTGGCAGACGCGTTCGACGCCGCCATGGACGCCATGGCCGAGCGCTTCCCCGAGCGCCGCGCCTCCGCGCCCGGCGATGCCGCCGACCGCGCCCGCATCACGCCCGAGACCGAGCTCGACGTGCCCGCCACCTCCGTCTACCAGGCCGGTGCCATCAAGCTCGAGGAGGAGCTCTCCCCTGCTGAGGCCTTTGAGACCGGCATGGGCGAGGCTGCCTACGCCTACTTGGCCGAGCACGCTACCAAGCGCATCGTCATCGATGTGCCCGCATACCAGCACGCCACGGTTACCGTGCGCGTGAGCGGTGTCGATGCCGCCGCGGCCATCGCCGCCATCGACGTCGTCGTCCGTCCCCAGTCGACGCTCGACCTGCAGATCGCCCTGGACTCCCCCGTTGCCGGCGAGGGCGTCGTGGGATCCGTGCTGCGCGTGTGCGCCCACGAGTACGCCACCGTCAACGTGGCCTGCACGCAGACGCTCGACGATAGCTGGATCGCGCTCGACGACACCGGCCTGTTCCTGGACGAGGGCGCGCGCGTCAACGTGCAGCACACCGTCCTGGGTGCCGGCGCCAGCGCCACCGGCCTTGCCGGCGACCTGCTGGGCGATACCGCCAAGGTCACCATCGATACTGACTACCTGGGCGCCCGCGAGCAGGTGCGCGACTTTAACTACGAGCTGCGCCACCGCGGTCGCAAGACCGAGTGCGAGATCGACGCCAACGGCGTACTGACCGGCACGTCCAAGAAGGTCTACCGCGGCACCATCGACCTCGTGCACGGCTGCAAGGGTGCAACCGGCACCGAGCGCGAGACGGTGCTTTTGGCCAACAAGGGCGTCGACAACAAGACCGTTCCCGTCATACTGTGCGACGAGGACGACGTCGCCGGCAACCACGGCGCCACCATCGGTCACGTCCGCGACGAGCAGCTGTTCTACCTCGCCTGCCGCGGCCTTGACCAAAACGCCGCCGAGGACCTGTTCATCCGCGCCAAGCTGGAGGACGCCGCGCTTTCCGCCACCGACGAGCGCACCCGCGCAGCCGTCGTCCGCTTGGGCAACAACCTGATCGACAACTTTGAAGAGGAGCTCGCATGATCGACACCGAGCACGTTAAATGCGACACCTGTACTGCCCCCGAGCCCATGGAGCTCGACGCCAGCGACGAGGCTTCGCGCGGCTGGCCCACTGTGGACATCGAGACCAACCCCTACAAGGCGCAGTTCCCGCTGTTTCAGCAGCACCCCGAGATCGCCTTCCTCGATAGTGCCGCCACCGCGCAGCGCCCTGCCTGTGTGCTCGACGCCGAGCGCGACTTCTACCAGCGTATGAACGCCAACCCCCTGCGCGGCCTGTACTCGCTGTCCGTCGAGGCCACCGAGGCCATCGCGAAGGTCCGCCAGCAGATCGCCGACCTCATCGGCGCCTCACAGGCCAACGAGGTCGTCTTCACCCGCAACACGAGCGAGTCGCTCAACCTGGTCGCCAAGAGCTTTGCGCCAACGGTGCTCGAGCCCGGTGACGAGGTCGTCATCACCATCATGGAGCACCACTCCAACCTGATTCCGTGGCAGCAGGTCTGCCGCGAGACCGGCGCCAAGCTCGTCTACCTCTACCCCACCAAGACCGGCCAGCTCACCACCGAGGAAGTTCTTGCCAAGGTTGGTCCCAAGACCAAGATCCTGGCCGTGGGCCAGGTCTCCAACGTGCTGGGCGTCGAGAACCCGGTCAAGAACCTCGGCAAACTCGTGCACAAGTACGGCGGCTACCTGGTCGTCGACGGTGCGCAGTCGCTGCCGCACATGCCGGTCAACGTGGCCGACCTGGGCGCCGACTTCTTTGCCTTTAGCGCGCACAAGGCCATGGGCCCCATGGGCATCGGCGTGCTGTGGGGCAAGATGGACCTGCTCAACGCCATGCCGCCCATGCTCACCGGCGGCGAGATGATCGATTCGGTCACCGAGCAGGACGCCGTCTGGGCGCCCGTCCCCGAGAAGTTCGAGGCCGGCACGCAGGACGCCGCCGGCATCTTCGCCACGGGTGCGGCACTCGACTACCTCGTCAACACGGTTGGCTACGAAAACATCCAGGCACGCGAGCAGGCACTCGTCCACTACCTGATGGGCGAACTCATGCAGCTCGACTTTGTCCAGATCATCGGCTCCATCTACTGGGACAACCATCACGGCGTCGTCAGCTTTAACGTCAAGGGTATCCACCCGCACGACGTCGCGAGCATCATGGACATGGACGGCGTGTGCATCCGTGCCGGTCACCACTGCGCGCAGCCGCTGCTTACCTGGCTGGGCGTCGAGAACCTCGCCTGCTGCCGCGCCAGCGTGGCCTTCTACAACGACAAGGCCGACATCGATAAGTTCATCGCCGGCCTGCATCACGTTTGGAGCACGTTCAATGGGTAATCTGTACACCTCCACCACGTTTATGGAGCACAACTCGCACCCCGACTACAAGTACGAGATGGATGCCCCCACGCACGAGCACGACGGCATCAACCCCAGCTGCGGCGACGAGCTCACCTTGCAGCTGCGCGTCGAGAACGGCGTGATCGAGGAGGCCTCCTTTACCGGCCACGGCTGCGCCATCAGTCAGGCCAGTGCCGACATCATGGCCGACCTCATCACCGGCGAGACCGTCGAGGAAGCTCACCGCTTGGCAGAGCTCTTCCTCGCCATGATCCGCGGCGAGCAGCTCTCCGAGGAGGACTTGGAAGACCTGGACGAAGCCGCCCAGCTCCAGGACATCTCGCACATGCCCGCCCGCGTCAAATGCGCCGAGCTCGCCTGGCGCACCCTCGACGGCATGCTCGAGGGGCAAGCTAACCAGTAGCGTATGCTCCGAATCCAAGGTTTTTGATTGCCGAGCCGCCCGATACGGGCGGCTCTGTTTTTCCTAATGAGCACGAACACACAAAATCAGCGCGTCCGGCGCCCCGTCTGTCATTTACCACACGGCCAGACGCGAACACGGGCGTTTTCCACAGCACCAAAGGCCTGCGGCAGGGCCCCGGGCCCGCCAAGCAATGCGCCAAGCCCCGTTCTGCTGAGCTCCGACTCGCTTCGCGCCTGCCGCAGACGGGTCCCATAGGGTGCGACGTGCATTTTTGCGAGTATTCAGCACGCCAAGCTGTATGTATACGCATCGAAAGCGTTAATCAACGTCTCCAGGCGCATATATATTGTGTTTTAGAACAAGCATCGCGGTCTCAGGGATCACATACATGCGCTTCGGAGGCGCATCGGAAGGCATAAATAGCTTCGGGACCCGTATGTTGCAAGACTGCGGCAGTGCCGACAGCACCACGATGCTGAAAACTCCGTTTTTTGCACGGCGCAGACGGGGGTAGGCACGGGCAAACCCGGACTGAGCTGTTATTTTATGCAAGATGACGATTGTTCTATGCATATTAAGAAGTGCAGTTACCGTACCAAGCTTTTGAACGCTGGTTGCGGCGTATGGACGACCCCAACTGCGGTGAACAGGCGACCTTACATCACGTTTCCGCCAGCCCGCATCGCCGTTCGCGCGCGGGCGCGCACGATACGAGAGACGGTACTTTTGCCAATCCCGGTATACCGCTCAATCTGGCGCACCGTAAAACCGGCATCGTGCAATCCAAAAATAACGGTATCGCGCTGCGCCGGCGGTGCGACTTTAACCCCACGAAGCGGAACCCCGAGCTCCTTCGCCATCTTGTCGGCAAAGGCGTGGCGTTCCCATTCCGTCTCTTTCATATCGCACAGCGCTGGCTCACTGCCGTCGGGCGTCGAAAGCGAATAGGCAATAAAGCCCTCGGCAGAACCAAAAAGCTCAAGCACGCAAGAAGGATCAGAAAATCCCCTCGCGACATCGGCCGCGTCACCGTCGTAAGAACGCAGATGTTCCGCAAAGCTGCTCCAGGGATAACGCTCGATTAGGCTAACGCCCACCTCCTGCGGATCGGCGTGTACGGAGCGAATAGCCTCCATCACCTGCCAATCGGTATCGAGCGAACGCCGGTCAAAACGGTTCTGGAACAGATGGCCTGTGCGCCCCGTGCGCTTATTGAACCGCCGCGCGTACGTCAAAAGCAGCCGGTGCATCGCCGCGCTCATCGCGTCCTCGTAATCTGCAAGCACCAGACGCACGTGATTGCCCATAAGGCACCAGGCGATAACCGTCACGCCCGCCTTGCGGCAGCGCTCGCGCATCAGCTCCAAAAACTCCCACCGGTCTTCATCGCCCTCAAAGATGAGCTGTTTGCCCACACCGCGGGCACAGACATGGTAAAAGCCGGTAACCGTTCTCCAAACGCGCTGCATGGCGCTCCCTTCGCCGGGATCTGCTTACCATCCAATACAGCACGATTGAAGCGTGCCATCAAAACATTCACGCAAAACAATACACTCGCGCGGCCAAAGGCAGCAAACAGGCGGCGAACGGCACCGTTGCAACAGGTCAACCACTGCAACGCTTACAAGAGCTGACCAAAAGCTTGCCCAAGAAGGACCCCCTCTACGGAAGTTCACGACCACAGAACATAGAGTTAAACCGTTTCAATTAAAACTTGCGGACTTCTCGCTACGAAAACTGAGCCGTTCGCCGAATATTCCGTGCATTTCGCGGTATTATAGGGGCTGCATGTCATGTCCCTTTCGAAGGGTCGCCCGGCAATCGCCAGCCACGGCCCCCAGACGGGACGCCAACACGATAGAGAGGAGAGGCATGCAGTACTCACAGGAAGTGGAGAACATGTGCCCCGTTGCCAAGGGTGCATACCACGGCCCCGCACCCATCCCCGAGGAGGGCAAGTGGGTCCAGGCTAAGGAGATTTCCGACATCTCCGGTCTTACGCACGGTGTGGGTTGGTGCGCACCTCAGCAGGGCGCCTGCAAGCTCACGCTGAACGTCAAGGACGGCATCATCGAGGAGGCCCTCGTTGAGACCATCGGCTGCTCGGGCATGACCCACTCTGCCGCCATGGCTTCCGAGATCCTTCCCGGTAAGACCATCCTCGAGGCCCTCAACACCGACCTCGTCTGCGACGCCATCAACGTTGCTATGCGCGAGATCTTCCTGCAGATCGTTTACGGCCGCAGCCAGACCGCGTTCTCCGAGGGCGGCCTGCCCGTGGGCGCCTCCCTCGACGACCTCGGCAAGGGCCTTCGCTCTCAGGTCGGCACCATGTTCGGCACCAAGGCCAAGGGCGCTCGTTACCTCGAGCTCGCTCAGGGCTACGTCACCCGCATGGCTCTCAACGACAAGAACGAGATCATCGCATTCGAGTTCCTGAACCTCGGCAAGTTCACCGACGCCATCAAGGCCGGCAAGACCCCCGAGGAGGCCATCGCTGGCGCTATGGGCCACTATGGTCAGTGGGAGAATGCTGCCAAGTACATCGACCCGCGCACCGACGAGGAGACCCACTCCGTCGCCAGCGTGTTCCCGGTTCACGAGTAGAAAGGGAGGGAAATAACTATGACTGTTACGTTCGAAGGTTACGAGCGCCGCGCTGACAAGATCAACAAGTGCCTCGCCGACAACGGCATCGCCTCCCTCGAGGAAGCTCTGCAGATCTGCACCGACAAGGGCTTCAACCCGCGTGAGATCGTCAACAACACCCAGTCCATCGCCTTCCAGAACGCCGAGTGGGCCTACACCCTCGGTTGCGCTCTCGCTGTCAAGCGTGGCGCCAAGTCCGCTTCTGAGGCTGCCGCTATCATCGGCGAGGGCATCCAGGCCTTCACCGTTCCCGGCTCCGTCGCCGAGGACCGCAAGGTCGGTCTGGGCCACGGCAACCTGGGCGCTATGCTACTCTCCGACGACACCGAGTGCTTCGCCTTCCTGGCCGGTCACGAGTCCTTCGCTGCCGCTGAGGGTGCTATCGGCCTGGCTCTGAACGCCAACAAGGCTCGCAAGAAGCCGCTGCGCGTCATCCTCAACGGTCTGGGCAAGGACGCTGCTCAGATCATCGCCCGCATCAACGGTTTCACCTACGTGAAGACCCAGTTCGACTACTTCACGGGCGAGCTCAAGGTCGTCGAGACCATCCCCTACTCCGATGGTCCCCGCGCCGCCGTCAACTGCTACGGCGCCGACGACGTCCGCGAGGGCGTTGCCATCATGTGGCACGAGAACGTCGACATCTCGATCACCGGTAACTCCACCAACCCCACGCGCTTCCAGCACCCCGTCGCTGGCACCTACAAGAAGGAGCGCCTCGAGGCTGGCAAGAAGTACTTCTCTGTCGCTTCTGGTGGCGGCACTGGCCGTACCCTGCACCCGGACAACATGGGCGCCGGCCCTGCCTCTTACGGCATGACCGACACCATGGGCCGTATGCACTCCGACGCCCAGTTCGCCGGTTCTTCCTCCGTGCCTGCGCACGTCGACATGATGGGTCTCATCGGCATGGGCAACAACCCCATGGTCGGTGCCACCGTCGC
>CAJLVJ010000072.1 GCA_905210085.1 uncultured Collinsella sp.
GCTTGAACTGAGAAGGGGGAGGCCTCGCGGCCTCCCCCTTTTTTGCGTTTACGGGCTTTTGTCTCACATAGTAGCTGTGTTTTATAACCCTCGTTTGTCGCATCTTCTGCGAACGGGCTACAATAACTTAGTCTGTGCGATATGGAGGTGAACATGGCTGAAGCTGGTATCGGCGTTGATATCGTCGAGATTTCCCGCATGAAATCAATTCTTGAAAAGACGCCGTCGTTTGCTCGGCGTGTGTTTACCGAAGAAGAGCGTGCGTATTGCGATGCATCATCGCGTCCCGCTGCTCACTATGCGAGCCGCTTTGCTTCGCGCGAGGCGGTGCTTAAAGCTCTTGGCACGGGTTTTAGTCAAGGCGTGGGCCGCAAGGATGTTTCGGTAACGCGTGATAAACTCGGCAAACCGAAGGCACTGCTTTCGGGCCGTGCACTCGAGATCGCTCAAGAGCTGGGTGTTGTTGAGGTTGCTCTTTCCATTACGCTTACAGGAGATTTAGCCGTTGCGAATGCTATCGCGATTACCGAGGATGCTCGGCCTAAGCCAAAAGATGAAAAGGTGAGCACCAAGAAACGCGTAGCGCAGACATTTAAAGAGGCTCGCTCTGTTTTAGATGAGCTTGAGCAGCTGCAGAATTCAGCATTGACGGAGCACCTGGGCGATGCTTCGCAAGATACGCTAGGAGCATAGATGAAACCGGTTTTGAGTACCGAAGAAGTCGTTCGTCTCGAAGATATCATCGAACGCGAAGGGACTTCGAAGGCCGAGCTTATGGAGCTAGCGGGTGAGTTCGCCGCCAACGAGGTCTTGAAGCTCAACCCCGATCGGGTTCTCGTTCTGGTCGGTTTTGGTAATAATGGCGGCGACGGTTGGGTTGCCGCCGATATCCTGAGCCATAAGGGTGTGGACGTGGATATCGTTTCTCCGGTTGAGCCGGATGAGATTCCTGCTGCTCTGGCACGTCATGTTGCTCGTCGTACTGCCGGCCGCGATGTGCACGTTTGCGTTGGTCCCTCGCGTGACGAACTCGAGGTTTTGATCGATAAGGCCGATGTTGTTGTCGATGCCATTTTTGGTACCGGTTTCCACGGGAATCTGCGTGCGCCGTTCTCCATCTGGATTCCTACGGTCAATGAATGCGCCGATTGTGTCGTATCCATTGATGTCCCCTCGGGCCTGAATGCCGAGACGGGCGTTGTTGATGACGACTGCATTCGTGCTGAGCATACGGTGACGATGATTGCGCCCAAGATTGGTCTGTATAGCGCTGATGGCCCTGAGTATGCTGGCGATTTGATCTGCGGCAATCTTTACGACCGTCTTGACGAGGTCATCGATGATGTCGACCACGCCGCCGAGATTGTCGAGCCCGGCGACTTAGTTGATTACTTTGCTCCACTACCTACGAATATCGATAAGTATTCCCGTGGCTCTGTGCTTATTGTCGCCGGATCTGCGCAATATCCTGGTGCTGCCATTATGGCGGCCAAGTCTGCAGCTCGCGCGGGTGCTGGTTACGTGGCGGTCGCGGCTCCTGACGCCTGCGCTAATCTTATTCGCATTGCACTTCCTTCGATTCCCGTCTTTGCTATTCCGTCTGATTCCCGCGGCTCCTTTGGCGCCGCTGCGCGCATGACGGTGTGCGAGATTGCAAAGAAGTACAGCTGCGTACTGTGCGGTCCTGGTATGACGACATCTGCCGGCGCTATGCAGGTGGTTTCGGGCTTGCTCGAGCTTGATGTGCCGCTTATTTTGGACGCCGATGCACTCAACTGCCTTGCTAAGATTGCCATTGACGGTATTGATAGTAACCCCGAGATGTATCGTCGCGAGCAGCCGTTGGTTATGACGCCGCACTATCGTGAGCTTTCGCGTCTGGTTGCCGGAGACGAGGTGAACGACCTTGGTACCGCGATTGCAGCCGCGCAGAAGGTTGTCTGGGCTGCAGGCTCCGACAACCTGGTGGTCATTGCCAAGGGGCCGACGACGGCTATCTGTGGCGTTGAGCGTGTACTGCTGCCGCTCTCGGGTCCGGCTTCTCTGGCAACTGCCGGTTCGGGTGATGTTCTCGCGGGTATTTTGGCCGGCACGCTTGCCACCATGCGCGACGAGATGGATCGTTGGGAGTTGCTGTATTCGTACGCCGTCGCACTTCACAGCTACGCCGGTTTTGCCGCGGCGACGGAGTATGGTGAGAAGAGCGTTATCGCGACCGATCTTATCGACTTGATCGGTCCTGCCATGGAGCTGGCGGCAAAGGATGCGCTCGAAGATCTGGGAATCATGGACGAAGGGTCGGATGACTAATCATGAATAAAGCCGATTTGACGCGCTGGTCCTGGGTCGAGATCGACCGTGGGGCGCTCCGTCGCAACACGAGGGCCTATAAGAACTTGCTGAATCCACGTCAGCGCCTGTGCTGCGTGGTCAAGGCCGATGCTTATGGTCATGGAGCTGTTGAGTGCGCCAAGATCATGTATTCGGCCGGTGCCGACATGTTTGCCGTGGCGACGGTTAACGAGGGCGTTGAGCTCCGACAGGGCGGGATTACGAAGCCCATCCTCATCCTAAGCGAGCCGCCTATCGAGGCCATTCCGACGTTGCTCGAGTTTGATATCATGCCTTCGGTCTATACGTCTGACTTTGCTCTTGCGTATGGCGAATGTGCCGTCGCGGCGGGCAAGGTGGGCAAGTATCATCTCGCCATCGAGACGGGCATGAACCGCATTGGCGTACATTACACGCAGGTGCTCGACTTTGTCCGCGGTATTAATTTCCATCGCGGTATTCAGTGCGACGGCGTATTTACGCACTTCGCCACGGCCGATGAACCTTCGGGCTGGGACTACAAGCTGCAGTGTCAGCGCTTTACCGAGGCCGTTCAGGCCATTAAGGATGCGGGTTTTGAGTGCGGTATCGTGCACTGCGCCAACACGCCGTCCTCGATGCTCGACCCCTCGATGCATTTTGATATGATCCGCGCCGGCGTTGGCTTGTATGGCATGCAGCCGTGCGAGCTGAGTGGCCGCGTGATGCAGCTTGATCCCGTTATGAGCGTCCATGCGCGTGTGACGCGCGTGGCACACCCTGCGATGGGTGAGGGCGTGGGCTACGGTTTTACCTACCGCGTACCGCGTACGCGCGTTCAGATCTGCACGCTGCCGATCGGTTATGCCGACGGCCTATCGCGTACGCTTTCCAATCGTATGGATGTGCTGTATCGCGGCGAGCGCGTGCGTCAGGTTGGCAATATCTGCATGGATCAGTTTATGGTCGCCATTCAGTCCAACCCGGCACACGAGATTCCCGAGGCCGAGTATGGTGACGAGATGATTATTGTCGGCCGCGATGGCGATGCCGAGATCACTATGGACGAGATGGCCCGACTGCGCGGAACGATTAACTACGAGGTCGCCTGCGGCTTTGGCATGCGTCTCGACAAGGTCTACGTGTAGGAGCCGCTATGGGCGTCATGCACATTCCCGGCCATACCCATCAGGCGCCACGTGAGGTCGCACTCGAGGAGATTGAGGCTGTTTTAGGCGACTGCCATCTCTGCCAGCTCTATCAGTCGCGCCATAACATCGTGTTTGGCGTGGGAAACCCCCACGCTCGCGTCATGTTTATTGGTGAAGCACCGGGTCGCAACGAGGATTTGCAGGGCGAACCTTTTGTGGGGGCGGCGGGTGAAGACCTCAACGGCATTTTGTCCCTGGCAGGTCTTAAGCGCGAGGACGTCTATATCGCCAACGTGCTTAAGTGCCGCCCGCCGGGAAACCGCAATCCGCGTCCCGAGGAAGTGCTGGCTTGCTCACCGTTTTTGCGCGAGCAGATTCGAAGCATCTGGCCCGATATCATCGTGACGCTCGGTAACCCCGCAACGCACTTTGTGCTCAAGACCGAGATCGGCATTACCAAGCTGCGCGGCAGGTTCCATCAGATGGGCCACTTTGTGGTGATGCCGACGTTTCATCCTGCGGCGGCGCTGCGCAATCCGGCGTGGCAGGAGTTGCTGGAGGAAGACTTTAAGATGCTGGGCGACTATCTGGAGCGGCACCCCGCGCCGGAGACCGCCTCGGAATAATAATAAGGAGCGTATATGTCCCTGGAGCGCCTGGGGGTAGGTACCTATAGAACGGCCCGTACTGCCGATACGGAGCATTTTGGCGAGCTGGTCGCACCGTGTCTAGAAGATGGCGATGTGCTGATCTTGACCGGCGGCCTCGGGGTGGGCAAAACCCACTTTACCAAGGGCGTTTCGCGCGCTCTGGGCGATGAGCATATGGTCACAAGCCCTACGTTCGCACTCATGGCCGTTCATGACCAAGGGCGTATTCCGCTGTTCCATTTTGATCTGTACCGCCTGGAGCATGCCTACGAGCTTGAGGATACGGGCATTTTTGACGTGCTGGGCTATGAGGGTGTTTGCCTGCTGGAATGGGGCGAGCAGTTTCAGGATGAACTGACAGATGAGTATCTTTCGGTGACGCTTAAGCGCGATGAGGACGACAGCGACGTGCGAACGATAACGCTCGAGGCACACGGCGAGCGCGCGATTGAGCTTTCCCATTTGATAGATAAGGCTGTACAAGATGAGCTTGCATAACGACAACGCGCTGGTGGTGGCGCTCGACACATCGACCGACATGCTTGCCTGCGCGGCAAGCTGGATTGACGTGCAGACAGGCGAGGCAAAGCTGGTAAGTGGGGACCATCTGTGTCGCCGCCATGCCAACGTGGAGCTCGTGAATACTGTTGATGACCTACTGAAGCAGGCCGGCCTGGATCGCAGCGATGTCGGCTGTTATGTGGTCGGTCGCGGTCCCGGCTCGTTTACGGGCGTGCGTATCGGCATCTCCACCGCAAAGGGTCTGGCGCACGGTGCCAATGTGCCGTTGCTGGGCGTGTCGACGCTCGATGCTTGCGCCTGGACGGCATGGAAGGCCGGCGTGCGCGGCAAGCTTGGTGTTCTTGCCGATGCCATGCGCGGCGAGGTGTACCCGGCGCTCTATGTGCTGGGGGATGAGGGCCCCGAGCGTCTGTTTGAGCGCGAGCGCGTGGTCAAGGCCGCCGTGGCGCTTGATGAGTGGCGCCAGACCGCGGACTGGGATCAGGTTCAGCTGACTGGTGACGGTCTCGTGCGTTATGGCAAACTGCTGGGCGAGGATGAGACGGCGCGCTGCGTGGAGCGAGACCTGTGGTGGCCCGCGGGCGAGGGCCTGCTGATGGCGCACGCCGCAGGCGATGGCGATCCGGCTCGCGTCTTGCCGATCTATACGCGCCTTTCGGACGCCGAGGAAAACGAGCGCAAGCGTCTGGGCCTTGCCGAGAGCGCGCAGAGTGAGGTGACAGGTGTTGCCGACGAGCTTGCCGGACGTCATCTGCAATTCCGCCCCATGGGCGCGGCGGATGCCGAGGGCGCGAGCGCACTGGAGACCGCCTGCTTTGAAGGCGCCGGACACGAGGCGTGGACGCCGGGCATGTTCCTGTCCGAGCTGGGCGAGGACGTTGCCGCGCCACGTAGCTGGTGGGTGGCGCACGACGACGGCCGTCTGCTGGGTCTTGCCGGCGGTATGGTCGTCGACGGGGACGTGCAGATTATGGACGTTGCCGTCGATCCGGCGCATCGCCGCGAGGGCATCGCCCGCAAGCTTCTGTCGCACGTGAGCTATGACGCGCAGATGCTCGGCTGCACCACGGCTTCGCTTGAGGTTGAGGACGGCAACGAGGCCGCAATTGCGCTCTATGCCGCTCTGGGCTTTACCGAGGCGGGTCGTCGCCGTGGCTATTACGGTGCCGGCAAGGATGCCATCGTCATGACGGCGCCGCTGCCCCTGGTGCTTCCTCTCGACAATGCCTCGCCCGAGCCGACGGCTGCCGAACAACGCGTATGGCCGCTGCCCGCGCCCAAGCGCTCTGCCGAGGAACGTGTCGAGATTGAGCGTCGCCGCCTAGTACTCGCTATCGAGAGCTCCTGCGACGAGACGGCGGTGGCGATTATCGATGCGGACGGCAATATGCTGGCCAACCAGGTGTCGACGCAGATTGATTTTCATGCCCGCTTTGGCGGTGTGGTACCCGAGATTGCCTCGCGCAAGCACGTTGAGGTCATCGTGAGCGTCGTGGACGCGGCACTCGAGGACGCCGCAGCGTCGCTGGGCCTTACGGGCGGAGCCATTGCACCAAGTGAGCTTGCCGCCGTGGGCGTGACGCAAGGTCCGGGTCTGGTGGGTGCCTTGGTGGTGGGTGTCGCCTTTGCCAAGGGCTTTGCGTATGCTGCCGGCAAACCGCTGGTGTGCGTCAATCATCTGGAGGGTCACCTGTTTGCCAACCTGTTGGCGCAGCCCGACCTCAAGCCGCCGTTTATCTTTACGCTTGTTTCGGGCGGGCACACCATGCTCGTGCACGTAAGGGCATGGGGCGACTACGAGGTGCTTGGCGAGACGCTTGACGACGCCGTGGGCGAAGCCTTCGACAAGGTGGCAAAGGCACTGGGCCTTGGCTATCCCGGAGGCCCCATCATCTCCAAGCTTGCCGAGACGGGCAACCCTAAGGCGGTCGATTTTCCCCGCGCGCTTAACAGCAGGGGAGACTACCGCTTCTCGCTTTCGGGCCTCAAGACGGCGGTGACGCTCTACATCGAGCAGGAGACCAAGGCCGGGCGCACGATTTACCTTCCCGACCTAGCGGCTTCGTTTGAGGCGGCGGTCTTTGACGTGCAGTACAAGAAGGCCAAAAACGCCCTGCATGCTACCGGGTGCAAGGAGTATTGCATCGGCGGCGGCGTCTCAGCCAACCCGCATCTGCGCGAGATGATGATCAAGAAACTCGGGCGTCAGGGAATCCGCGTGACGGTGCCGCCCTTGTCTGCCTGCACCGATAACGCTGCCATGATCGCGGAGGTCGCTCGCCGTAAATTCGACCGAGGTGAAATCTCGCCGTTCGACGTCGACGCCGATCCGAACATGACGCTGTAGCTGGTACGGCGCGGTCCCCGGACGGAGGGGCCGGATATAAGGTTTCCTGCTCTACAGTCCTGCGCAAGACGAAGGCCACATTAAGTGGCCTTCTTTGCGTG
>CAJLVJ010000073.1 GCA_905210085.1 uncultured Collinsella sp.
CGGCAGCCGGTCCCAGCGGCGAGATCACGGCAGCACCCACGACCAGCACGATGAGCGCAATGAGCGCGGGGCCCGTAATGCGGCCGAGTACGCGTGTGATGACACCCGGGCGCAGCGTGAGCGCAAACGCGACGACGAAGAACCCGATGGCAAACACCAGACGTGCCGTGCCAAGCGAAACGCTCTCAGGTAGCAGCGGCACCAGCATTTCGAACGCCGTAGAGCTTGTGCGCGGAATGGCCAGGCACGGGCCGATGGCCAGGTAGACCGCCGCAACAAAGAACTCACCAAACTTGGGGTGCACGCGGCCGGCAAGCTCGCGCGCCGTTCCGGCAAGCGCGACGGCGATAAATCCCATGACGGGCAGGCCGATGGCGGCAATCAGAAAGCCGAGCATGGCGACCGGCGTGGCAGAACCTGCCTGCAACGCCAGCAGCGGCGGAATAATGAGGTTGCCGGCGCCAAAGAGCATCGAGAACAGGGCGATGCCGACGGTGACGACATGGTCGGAGCGCAGACCGCGCGGGGCGGATGAGGCCATGAGAGCACCTTTCGAATCGAAACAAAAACGGGACGGGCAAAAGACCCGTCCCGCAAGTATATACGCTCTAGCAGCTTTAGCAGGCTAAATCGCACAGAGCATCAATAGCGGTGTCGACTTCCTCGTCCGTGTTGAAATACCCAAACGAGAAGCGAACGACACCCTGGCGCTCGGTCCCGAGCGCGCGGTGCATGAGCGGAGCGCAATGGGCGCCGGGGCGCGTCGCGATCCCCCACCCCTGCATGAGCGCGTCCGAGATCTCGGCAGAGTCGATATCGCCCACGTTGAGTGAGACGATCGCCGAGCGCACGGGCTGGTCAAACGCACCGTAGAGCTTAATCCCCGGAATCTCGCGCACGCCAGCGAGAAAGCGATCAGCCAGCGCTCGCTCATGCGCCGCGATCGCCTCGACCCCGCCTTGCGCCTCGATAAAGTCGAGACCGGCGGAAAGGCCCGCGATGCCATGGCCGTTGAGCGTACCCGCCTCGAGGCGCGTGGGCCACTCAAGCGGCTGCAGTGAATCGAAGCTGTGCACGCCCGTGCCGCCCATGGCCCACGGAGCCACGTCAATGCCCTCCGCCACGGCCAGGCCACCGGTGCCTTGAGGTCCCATGAGCCCCTTGTGGCCGGTAAAGCACACCACGTCGAGCCCCATGGCCTGCATATCGATATGCGCCGTGCCGGCAGACTGCGAGGCATCGACGATCGCAAGCGCGCCGGCCGCATGGGCTATGGCGGCCACGCGCGCAATGTCGACCTCATTGCCGGTCACATTAGAGGCGTGCGTCACCACCACGGCACGCGTATCGGGCGTGACCAGCCGCTCGAGCTCGTCGTAGTCGAGCAGGCCGTTCGCGTCGCAGCCCGCATGCTCAACGGTCACGCCCTGCTCTGCCGCCAGGCGGTTGAGCGGACGTAGCACCGAGTTGTGCTCAAGCACCGTCGTGACCACGCGGTCGCCGGGGCGCACCACGCCATTGATAACGGTGTTGAGCGCCGCGGTGGAGTTGGGCGTAAAACAAACATGGTCAGCACGCGGGCAGCCCAGCAAGCGCGCAAGCTTGGCGCGGCAGCCGTGGATGGTACGTGCCGCATCGAGCGCACCCGAGGTGGCACCGCGCCCAGCATTGCCGAGCGAGCACATCGCCTGTGTCACGGCATCGATCACCGTCTGCGGCTTGTGCATGGTCGTCGCCGCGTTATCCAGGTAGATCATCGCACGACCTCCCACATATCAATCACGGTATAGCCCTCGGTGGGAACACTCGCCGCGGCGAGTTCGGCGCGCAGCAGCTCCTCATCGGCAGGCGACGCCTTCCACGCCAGACCGCAGCCGGCAGCGACCTCCCCGGGCACGGGAATCGTTCGCCCGGGAAGACCGCGCTCGATGCACAGGGACTCGCAACCCATGGCGGCCGCCGTGGTGGGAAACGTGATGACAAGCGCCGGGCGCTTCTCCCTCATGGCAACTCCAACCAATACGCTACGGGCGCACGACGCGCACGGCCTGCTCCATCTTCTCCACGATCACGTACATGTTGGTGACTTCGCCCACCGCAAGCTGGTCTTTAATGCCATAGTGGTCAAGGCAGGTGCCGCAGGTGAGAATCTCGACACCCTGCTCGGCCAGGCCCTTCAGGTCGTCGAGCACCGGCGAGCCCTCGACGGTGAGCTTGGCGCCGCCGTTGTAGAACAGCATGGTCGCGGGCAGCTCCTCCTGCTGCGTCACGGCAAAGATGAAGGCCTTCATGAGTTTGTGGCCCAGCTCGTCGTCGCCACGGCCCATGCAGTCGGTGTAGACGGAAATGACGAGCTTGCCCTTGCCGGCGCTTGCGTCGCAAAAAGCGGCACCGTCCTGCCCGGGGTCCACAACGGCCACGGCGCCAGAGGTCGCCACGGTCACGTGCCACTCGGCGTCAGAAACCTTCTCGGCCGAGGCCGTGCAGCCCTTCTCCTGCGCCATCTTGGAGATGTTCTTGACGGCGGTCTCGTTGTCGACCGCGGTCACGACGGCGCCCTCGCCATTAAGCTGCTTGAGGGCCTTGAGCGTCTTGACGACGGGCAGCGGGCAGGCATCGCCCATGGCATTGACTTCAATCTTGGTAGACATAGCAAATTCCTTTCGAAAGAACCGTTCTAGAGAACGGTAAACAGTTACATAAACGTGCGGGCTAGCGAACAACGCGGACGACAGGACCGCCCGGCTCCGCCTCGTACACGCGCCCGACAACGGCGGCGATGCGCCCCTCGGCATGTAGACGGCGCGCAAGCTCATCAACATCCCTCGCGGGCGCCGCAATAAGCAAACCACCCGAAGTCTGCGGATCGTACAGCGCATCCAGCATGCCCGGTTCCATGTCATCGTCGGCCGTCACGCGCGGACCAAAGAAATCCTGGTTGCGGTAGGCACCGGCAGGAATAATGCCCAGACGCGCCATATCGAGCACCTGGTCAAAGAGCGGCACCGCCCCCGACGCAAGTACAATCTGCACGCCCGAGCCCTCGGCCATCTCGCACGCATGCCCGATCAGGCCAAAGCCCGTAATGTCGGTGCAGCCGTGAAGCTCGAGTCCCTCGGCCAGACGGATCGGGGCCTCGTTGAGGGTGCGCATCGAGTCGTACATGGCTGCGGCCTCGTCCTGCTCGATGAGCTCGCCCTTAATGGCCGTGGTAATGATGCCCGATCCGATCGCCTTGGTCAGCAGTAACGCATCGTCCACGCGCGCGCCGCTGTTGGCGAGCATACGGTCGAGCGCGACAAAGCCGCTCACAGACAGGCCGTACTTGGGCTCGTCGTCGTTGATGGTATGGCCGCCCGCGATGGAGCAGCCGGCCTCGACGCACTTGTCGGCGCCGCCCGCCAGAATTTCACCGGCAACCTCAACGCCCAGGCAGCTCGGGATGCACAGCAGGTTCATGGCATGGCTCGGCCGCCCGCCCATAGCGTAGATATCCGACAGCGAGTTGGCCGCGGCGATCTGGCCAAACAGAAACGGGTCGTCGACCATCGGCGGAAAGAAGTCGATGGACTGCACGAGGCCCAGGTTATCGCCAACGCGAAAGACGCTCGCATCGTCGGAGGTATCGAACCCCACGAGCAGGTTGTCGTTATGCACATTGGGCAAGTCGCCCAGGACCTGGGCGAGGGCTCCGGGAGCCAACTTAGCGGCTCAACCGCTCGCGGCCGTCATGGACGTGAGTCTCACGGTTTCTTTAGCCATACGAACCCCCTTCCAACAAATCAACGACTTTAAGTATACGCCCCAGGCACGCTTCCCAAGAGACCGCCGACGGCTCGAACGTCGAAGGCGGCGCCGCAAGCGCCTGCGCGATAGCATCTGCCAGCGCGCGCTCAAACAACGGAAGGTCGGCCGCCACGGGCGTGTCGACATCCGTCATACGCGGCGACGCCACCCACGTCACGGGAGCACCGGGAAGCATCGCCTCCATCCAGGGACGAACGCCGGGCAAATCAGTCGCCACAACTTTGCAGCCGCACGCGAGGGCCTCAATCGTCACGAGCGGCAGGCCCTCGTAAAACGAAGGCAGCACAAAGACGTCGGAACTGCGGTAGGCATGCACGAGCCCATCGCTATCCAGGCGCCCCGCCAGCGTCACCGGCACATCCGAGGCCGCGGCCAAGCGCTCGATACGCGCGTACTCGGCATCGTTCCCGCGACCGCCCACAAGTACCAAGCCAGATGGGCGGACGTCATCGTCAATCGGCAATGACACGGCTCGAGCCAGCGACTCGACGCCCTTTTTAAAACAAATCTTGCCCACGTACACAAGCGATCCCGGCTGCCTCGTCACGCTTGCGTCGCGGCAGAAGACGCGATGGTCGTAGCCCGTCCCAATCACGTGGATGCGATCGGCATCGACGCCGCACACCAGGCCAATCTGCTCAGCCTGCTCAGCATGGA
The DNA here is from genome assembly GCA_905210085.1 of uncultured Collinsella sp. Classification (GTDB taxonomy): domain Bacteria; phylum Actinomycetota; class Coriobacteriia; order Coriobacteriales; family Coriobacteriaceae; genus Collinsella. The sequence goes on from CAJLVJ010000073.1 coordinate 4,465, forward strand.
GCGCAAAGACGGCATCGAGCCGACGAACCGCACTTACGATGCGATCGCGCTCGAGCGCATGCGAACGCAGCTGGCGAAGGTCGGTCGAATGGCACACGGCAACAACCGGAACGCCCCGGACGCACTCGCGCGCCAATGCGGTCACCAGATACAGGTGATGGCAAAGCACCAGATCGGGCCGAAACTCAGCCACCGCCCGATCGATTGCAGCAGCAAATGCCCGCTCAAATGCCTTGAGCATCGAAGGCGTCAGGTCACGATAGCGTGTGGAGGGATAGGGCATGACATCGGACATACCGCAGATGGGAAACGGCAGCTCGGGCGACTCGAACGGTACGGCAAACACGGCAGCACGCCGGTCCAGCTCGCCTTGGGTATCACCCGGTGCCGCGCCGCAAAGCACGGCGGCGCGATGCCCCGTCTCGATCTGCTCGCGCACAAGCGCGGCAAGGTAGGTGCCACTGCCGGTGCTATCTGGTTTTTGTGCCGAGATATTGAGGATGCGCATGTCGCGGTACACCCCTAGGCCAAGGCGGCGGCGCGGACAGCCGCGCCGATTGCTCCGGCAAAGCGAGCCTGGGGCGAGGTGGTCACCGGCGACCCCAGTAGCTCGCCCAACCGCTCCACCACGAAGGCGTTCTCGCACAGGCCACCGGTCAGGTAGTACGGGGCGCCCGCGGCCTGCCCGGCCATGGTCGCCACGCGCGAGACCACGCTGTCGATCACGCCACGCGCAATGTTCTCGCGCGGCTCACCGCGACCGATCAGGCTGATGACCTCGCTTTCGGCAAACACGGTGCACATGCTGCTGATCTTGGTGGGCTCGCCGGAACGCGCCAGGTCGGCCATCTGCTGCTGGGAAATGCCCAGGCGGTCGGCCATGATCTCCAAAAAGCGCCCCGTACCGGCGGCGCACTTGTCGTTCATGGCGAACTTGGCCACGCGGCCACTTTTAAGCTGAATGACCTTGGTGTCCTGGCCGCCCACGTCAATCACGGTCCCGTGATCGCCAAACAGGAGCACGGCACCGGTACCGTGGCAGGTGATCTCGGTCACGACCTTGTGCGCATAGGGCACGGCGACACGACCGTAACCGGTCGCGACCACGCGAACATCGTCACCCGTCACGTCATAGCCAGCCGCGGCAAGCTCTCCGCGCAGCCGCTCGGAAGCATCGACCGAGGAGAACCCGGTTGGCTGCACGCACGTCCACGCCACCGAACCCTCCCCATCGACCACAGCAGCCTTAGCCGCCGTAGACCCGATATCGATCCCGATCCCTATCATGGTCCTCTCCCAATCTAAAAATCAAAGACAGCGGCGCGTTCAGGCGCCTTAGCTCTAGGTTTCTCAGGTGCCGGAGATTGCCCCGAAAGAGGAGCGCAGCGTACTTTGGGTACGCAAGCGACGGTTTGAGGGGCAAGATCCGGTGCCTGAGGAAGCTAGAGGGTTTCGATAAAGGCAGCGATGCGGGTCTCGATCTGGCCCATGTCGCCGTTGCTGTAGTCGGTCTCGATCTTCATGTACGGAATACTCGCACCCTCGACAGCCTCCTGCATGCGCGCGCTCTCAACGTTGAAGGTGTGGCAGGCCTGTAGCACGCTCTCTACCACGCCATCGACATGGTACTTCTCGCACATGGTCAGCGTGTTCTCCATGCGGCCGTCGTTGGGCGTCATGACCGAGCAGTTAATGTCGAGGTAGCGGTCGGCGATGGCGCGCAGGATGTCGGGAGCCTCCGGGTCGATCATCATGGCCGCCGTGCGC
>CAJLVJ010000074.1 GCA_905210085.1 uncultured Collinsella sp.
GGCCATGGCTCGAGCCCCGAGATCTGCATCGACCCCATCACGGCCGGCGTCCACGTGCACCTGGCGCTCCAGGAGCTTATCTCCCGCGAGGTGCCGGCGGCCAAGGAAGTCGCACTTACCGTTGGTAAGTTCGCCGGCGGCTTGGCGGCCAACGTCATCCCCGACACCTGCGTGCTCGAGGGAACGCTGCGCGGCTTTGATGTTGAGCTCATGGCTCACCTAAAGACCCGCATCGCGGAGGTCGTTAACGGCGTTGCCACGACCTATCGTACGCCGGCGACCATCGAGGCGCTTTCGGATGTTCCGCCGCTTGTACTCGACAGCGATTTGACTCAGGCGTCGCTTGGCTACGTGGGCGCAGTGCTGCCCAAGGCGGCTTTCTTGCCGCTTTTCCATGCCATGGCGAGTGAGGACTTCGCGCTTATCTCGAGCAAGATTCCGAGTGCGTACTTTACCGTGGGCGCGGCCGTAACCGACACGGACGAACACTTTGCCCAGCACCATCCCAAGGCACGTTTTAACGATGCCGAGCTGCCGCTCGGTGCCGCGGCCTATACCGCCGTCGCTTTGGGCTATATCGCCGACCACCGGTAGCACCCAACCTTGCCTTTCAAGCCTGCGGGCATGGCCGTAAGGCCTATGCCCTTGTCTTTCAAGGCAATCTTGGGCACTACCGGCGCCCGGCGCAGGCTATTCGTTTGTTTAAAAGGAACAGTATGTCCCAGCAGCGTAAGTTCTTTCCCGGCTGGCTCGTGGTGACCTCCGGCTTCGTGATCATGGCCACGTGCTACACAATTTTCGTCAACTGCATGAGCCTGTTCCAGCCGCTGATCGTCAGCAACCTCGGGATTACGCTTGCCCAGTACAACATCTCCAACGCTATCTCCACCGTGGTGAGTGTCGTGGGTTCGCTCGTTATCGGTCATGTTGCCGATAAGGTGAGTGGCCGCGTATTGGGCTCGCTCACCGTTATCGCCACCTCGGCGGTGCTCGCGGGCATGAGCTTTGTGGGTGAGCTTTGGCAGGTCTATGTGCTCTTTGCCGTTTCGGGCTCCTTTGCGAGCACCTGGATTGTGTGCCTGGCGTGCTCCGTGGTCATGCTCGTGTTCCTGCTGGCCTCGGAGCCTATCGCCGCCAAGCTGCGCGCAAGCGTGGCGGGGGAGTAGACATCCGTCGCTCTTTTCTGTTCGCCCCGTTCTGCCCGTGGCTGCCCTGGAAGCCGAATGGATGCTCGTACCATCATTCGGTTTCCAAGGCGGCCACGGGCCTACGAAATGATCCCTTTTCCTCCGTCCCCAAGGGATCACGTGATCCGAAGGGGACGGAGGAAAACGGATCACAAAACGCGGCGGTGCGTCTGGCCGAACGAGTCCCCATACCCTCGTTCGGTCAGACGCGCCGCCGCGGTTTGTGTTTGTGCCGTATAATGTTCACTACCTATGACGCGATACAAAAGAAAGGTGTTTGCCCATGCAGGCACAGAAGGCGGAGGGAACCCGCGACCTTATCGGCGCCGAGATGCGCGCCTGGCAAAAGATGCAGCAGATTGCGGCCGGCGTGTTCGAGCCGTTTGGTTTTAAACCCATCGAGACGCCCGCGATCGAGCAGGTGGACGTGTTTGTCCACGGTATCGGCCAGTCGACCGACGTCGTGCGCAAGGAAATGTTCCGCGTCTTTAGCGGCGCCAACCTGGAGCGCGTTTTTACCGAGGGTACCGACACCAAGCTCAAGCCCAAGCAGCGCCTGGCACTTCGTCCCGAGGGCACGGCCGGTGTGGTGCGCGCCGTCGTGGAGAACAACCTGGTGCCCCAGGGCTCCACGCCGTTTAAGGCCTATTACGCCGAGGCCATGTTCCGTGGCGAGCGTCCCCAGAAGGGTCGCCTGCGCCAGTTCCACCAGGTGGGTATCGAGTGGCTCGGCGCTCCCGATCCGGCGGCAGACGCCGAGTGCATCATCATGCTCATGGAGTTCTACAAACGCCTGGGCTTCGATCTGTCCAAGCTCCGTTTGCTTATTAACTCGATGGGCGATGCGCAGTGCCGTCCGGCATACCGCGAGCAGGTCAAGCAGTTTATCCTCGATCACGCTGACGAGATGTGCGATGAGTGCCGCGAGCGCGCCGAGCTCAACCCGCTGCGCGCCTTCGACTGCAAGAACGACCATTGCCGTGAGATCATGGCCGACGCCCCGCTGATGGGCGACAACCTGTGCGACGAGTGCCGCGAGCACTACGAGCAGGTCAAGCGCTATCTGGATGCTGCCGGTATCGAGTATGTAGAGGATCCCACCCTGGTGCGTGGTCTGGACTACTACACCCGCACCGTCTTTGAGGTCGAAGCCCCTGGCGCCGGCGTCGGCTCCATCGGCGGCGGCGGTCGCTACGATGGCCTGGTCGAGCTCGAAGGTGGCAAGCCCACGGCGGGCGTCGGCTTTGCTGTCGGTTTTGAGCGCGCCCTGCTGGCCCTGCAGGCCTTTGGCAGCGATCTGGGTGCCGATGAGGCCCCGTGCGTCTATGTCGCCAATGCCGGCAAGGAACTGCGCCAGAACGTCTTTGCCATTACGCAGGAGCTTCGCGCCGCAGGCATCGTGACCGAGGCCGACTATCAGGGCCGTTCGCTCAAGGCCCAGTTTAAGCAGGCCGATAAGGTAGGCGCCAAGCTCATCCTGGTCCTGGGCGGCGACGAGCTTGCCGCCGGCAAGGTCAAGGTGCGCGACATGGAGAGCCATGACGAGGTTCTCGTCGATCTGGCCAACGTCGTCGAGGCGGTTCGCGAGCGTCTGTAGCGCATGATTTTTGAGCTGCGGACCCGCTAACATGTCCCGCTCGCGACGAGCGATTGTTACGGGGGTGTTTCGCATTTATGCGGAATGCCCCCGTTTGTGTATGCCGTCCACCGAGAAATACGACCATTTAGAGCAAAAACCCTTGCAATGCAGAAAATACTTTTGTGTGGTAAAGCGCAATCAGTGTCGAAAGTATTTCTCAAGCGCCTATAATGAATACCGCATGTTACGTGCATAGAAGGAGGAATGGGAGGAAACGTGGCTGAGAACCTAAGCAACCAGTCTGTACCCGAAACCGCGGCGCGCGTCGCTGCCGTGGTCAACCGCCTCGTTAACCGAATCGGCTCGAATGCCGAGTCCAGGGAGCGTCTCGCCGAGATCGAGATCCCCGAGGAGCTGCGCGATAATCTGGCGCTGTTCCTGCGCCTGGAACGTCGTGTGCTTAGCGAGTATGATCCCGAGATCGCGGACCTGTTCGACAAGATTTTGACAGCCGAGTTTGTGGCCAATGCTGGCAACCCCGGTAGCCGCGCTGCCGACGAGTCCGTTGACGAACAGGGCGTGCCCACTGCCGACGAGCCCACCGCCGTGGCGTTTCGCGAAGTCGTCGATCTGATTGACAGCCTGCCGCTTGATAAGCAGCAGTTCATCGTTCGCGCCTTTACGAGCTTCTTCCACTTGGCAAACCTGTCGGAGGAGAACTACCGTGTGGCGCAGCTGCGCGAGCGCGAGGCCGGCGCATCGACCGATACCGAGGTCGATCCCGCCAACGAACTCACCGTCGCCTATCACCAGTTGGTAAACGAGATGGGCGTCGAGGGTGCCAATGAGCTGCTCGGCAAGCTCGAGTTCCACCCTGTCTTTACCGCACATCCCACCGAGGCCCGTCGTAAGGCCGTCGAGGGCAAGATTCGCCGTATCTCCAACCTGCTGGAGGAGCGTCCGCGTTTGGGCGGCTCCGACCTGGTGGAGAACGAGCGCCATATGCTGCAGGAGATCGACGCCCTGGTGCGTACGAGCCCCATCGCGCTCAAGAAGCCCACGCCGGTCGAGGAAGCCGATACCATCATCGACATCTTTGATAACACGCTGTTCGACGTTGTCCCCGTCATCTATCGTCGTTTTGACGACTGGGTGCTGGGCGACAAGGCCGGTACCGTGCCGCCGCTGTGCCCGGCGTTCTTCCATCCCGGCAGCTGGATCGGTTCCGACCGCGACGGTAACCCCAACGTCACCGCCAAGGTGAGCCGTGAGGTCGCCGCCAAGTACTTTACCCACATGGTGCTCAAGCTCGAGGACAAGTGCCGCCGCATCGGCCGCAACCTCACGCTCGAGGCCACCTACAGCAAGCCGTCTGCCGAGCTCATCAACCTGTGGAACCATCAGGTCGAGATGAGCACCCAGTACACGGCCCGTGCCGAGCTGATCTCCGAGCACGAGCCGCATCGTGCCGTCATGCTCGTCATGGCCGACCGTCTGAACGCCACTGTGCGCCGTATCACCGACACCATGTACCACAGCGCCGACGAGTTCCTGGATGACCTGCGCGTCGTTCAGCGTTCGCTTGCTGCCTGCGGTGCCGTCCGTGCCGCCTACGGTCCGGTCCAGACCATCATCTGGCAGGTCGAGTCCTTCGGCTTCCATATGGTCGAGATGGAGTTCCGTCAGCACTCCGTGGTGCACGCCCGCGCCCTCAAGGATATCCACGAGAACGGTATCCATGGCGACCTGCAGCCCATGACGCGCGAGGTCATCGATACCTTCCGCGCTATCGGCTCCATCCAAAAGCGCTACGGCAAGAAGATGGCGCACCGCTACATCATCTCGTTTACCAAGAGTGCCCAGCATGTGGCCGACGTCTTTGAGCTTGCCCACCTGTCCTTTGCACACGAGGAGGATGTCCCCGAGCTCGACGTGATCCCGCTGTTCGAGCAGCTCGAGGACCTCGAGGGCTGCGTCGACGTGCTCGACCAGATGCTTACGCTGCCCGTGGTGCAAAAGCGCCTTGCCCAGACCAACCGCCGCATGGAGGTCATGCTGGGCTACTCCGACTCCTCCAAGGATGCCGGTCCTACCACGGCCATGCTCGCGCTGCACTCCGCACAGGAGCGTATTGCCAAGTGGGCCGAGAAGAACGATATCGACCTGGTGCTCATGCACGGCCGCGGCGGTGCCGTGGGCCGTGGCGGCGGCCCGGCCAACAAGGCCGTGCTGGCGCAGCCCAAGGGTTCGGTCAACTGCTTCTTTAAGCTTACCGAGCAGGGCGAGGTCATCTTTGCCCGTTACGGTAACCGCACGCTGGCTCAGCGCCATGTTGAGTCCGTTGCCGCCGCAACGCTTTTGCAGTCGGCCCCGAGTGTCGAGAAGACCAACACCGAGACCACGCAGAAGTTCTGGGATATGGCCGAGAAGCTCAACGCAGTAAGCCATGAGCGCTATCTGGACCTGCTGAACACCGAGGACTTTACGCCATGGTTCTCGACCGTGACGCCGCTGACCGAGGTCGGTCTGCTGCCGATTGGCTCGCGTCCCGCCAAGCGCGGCTTGGGTGCCAAGTCGCTCGACGACCTGCGTACCATCCCGTGGATCTTCAGCTGGAGCCAGGCGCGCATTAACCTGGCCGCTTGGTACGGTCTGGGCACCGCCTGCGAGCAGCTTGGCGATCTTGACCAGCTCAAGGCTGCCTACCAGGAGTGGCCGTTCTTCCGCACGTTCATCGACAACATCGAGATGTCGATCGCTAAGACCGATCAGCGCATCGCCAAGATGTATCTGCACCTGGGCGATCGCCAGGATCTGTCCGAGAAGGTCTTTACCGAGATGCAGCTCACCCGTAAGTGGGTCCTTGCCATCGTCGGTGATGAGTGGCCGCTGCAGCGCCGCCGCGTGCTCGGTTGCGCCGTCCGCGTGCGCAACCCCTACGTTGACGCCCTGTCCATCGCCCAGGTCCGCGCCCTTCGCGAGGTGCGTATGAACCAGGACGAGATGGCCGAGGAGAAGAAGGCCGAGTACATGAGCCTGATTCTTTCGACTGTGACCGGCGTCTCGGCAGGTTTGCAGAACACGGGGTAATCGATAGCCCTGTAGTCGTCCGGGCCCGCCATTAGTTTACTTTTAGGCACGTCCTCGGACATGCAAAAAGACCCTGCAGCGCGTGTGAACTGCGCCCCAAATCTTGGACGCC
>CAJLVJ010000075.1 GCA_905210085.1 uncultured Collinsella sp.
CGATGATGGCCTTCTTGCCCTTGAGGTTCTTCACCTCGTGGCGAGCGCCCTCACCAAAGTACAGATCGCGAGGATTGGTAAAACGTCCCATACTGTGCCTCCTAAACAAGCCCCTCTTAGACTTGCGTATATAACGGAGCACCCAATTGGCTCCGTTAGGACCGGTTTGCGCGTTGCCGGCGATGACAATGCGCGATGTCTAAACGTCTCAACGCTCAGACAAACACTATTTTACCGTTCTGGTTGGTCAGTTATTCACCTAAAGCCGACAATGATGAAACGTTTTTTCTATCCCTGAAGACCCTTGTGGGGCATTCATACTCCCAAGCTGGGCAAACGTTTTATCAGGGTTGACCACATATCCTGGGCAGGACTGTGCCCCTCCAAAATGCGCCCCGTTCGCCGCCAAAAATCGACCGTTTGCGGCACCGTGATACCACTCAGTCGTCCAAGGTACCGACATTTGTGTGACATCCGTCTTCGTGGTGCAAAGGTGCACGTCCAAGTGCGGCACCCCCGGTGTGCCACATGCGGGTAAACTAGAACCTTATATAGAGACATTTGAACCCTAACCGCAGCAAAGGAGGCCCCATGGCATTCGATCCCATTCAAGAGGATTGCCATCGCCTCGTTCTTGAGGCCTTGCGCCGCGACAATATCCCGCTCACCGACGCTGCCGCCGTAGAGCGTCTGATGGAACAATTCACCCGCAACCCCGCACCGCTCATCGTGCACGACCGCGACCGCGCCGGGCACCTCATTGCCAAGGTGGTCGAGGCTGTCGACTACCGCATTCCCTTTATCCCTGACGATACCCAGGCAGAGCAGGAAGAGGCAGCTGCCGAGAACATGCTCCGCGAGGCGGCCGCACTCGATCCGGCCAACTGGGACGCCCAGCGCATGCTGACGGCGCTCACCGCCGAATCCAACGAGGAATACGTACAGTATCTGGTGTCCAAGTGCGACGAGGTGGAGCACGATCTGGCGCTCAAGATCGCCTCGGCGCAGGACCCCTACGAGCGTGAGGCCGCAGGCGACCTTATGCGCCGTCCCTACCTGCGCTGGCTTGCCGCCCTTGCGTCACGCGCCCTCATTAGCGGCCGCTATCGCATGTCGCTCGAAGCCGCAAATCGCAGCTTGGACTTTGCGCCCAACGACCCCGCCGGTGTCCGCCACACCGCGATGCTCGCCATGGCAAAGCTCGAATACCCCGTCGAGGAGCTCAAGCGCTTTCGCTCCGCCCACTCCGTGCCGTACCTCGCGAATACCCCACTGCGCCGTCGTCCCAAGGACGCGGAACGCGACTTGGACCCGTGGACGCTCATCGCGCTGATGAGCGCTGCCTGGCGCGAGCTGGACTACGAGGGCGCCGAGCACTACTTGCGCATCCTTGCGCGCTCGTGCCCGCACGCAGCCGAGGCACTCTATTTCCAAACCGAGTTTCCCGATGGCGTCTATGCCCGCGTCAACGTGGGTGCGGGCTCCACCGACGAGCTCGTCCTTGCGCTGTCCGAGGCAACACCGGTGCTGCAGGAGGGTCTGGGCGCCCCCGACAACGCCAGCTTTGCCGCCTGGGTCGCCACCAACGACATCGTGCGCTCCCAAATCGACGAGCGCATTCTGCGCGCGGCCGAGCAGGGTTTGCCGTTTAAGGGAGGAGACCTCTAATGGATCCGAGCGTCTACATCCCCGCCTACCTGGAGCGCGCCTACCTTGCGTCGCACCCCGAACTCACCGATGCAGCACGCGAGCTTGTCCATAACGACATCAGCGCAAACCCTCACAAGTATGCGCAGACCGAGCATGCCCAAGCGCTGCTGTCCTATGCCGGCGTTCATCGTCATTTGCTTGACGAGCTTCGCCGCATCGAGGACATGGGCAGCGACGAGGAGTTTGAGCAGACGCGCAACCGTCTGTTCGACGATATGCGCGATGAGCTGCTCAAGATCGTCCGCGTCGATGCACTTGCCGTCGATGCGCAGCTGCTCGCCATCATCTTGGCCGACACTCCCGTCGATGCCTGCCTGGGCGACCTGATGAAGCTCGAGGCGAGCACCGCCGACTACCTGCAACAGAGCGTGCCCGGGTTTGATATGGAGGCCCCGCACTACTGGGCTAATTATGTTTTGGCCGACGGTGTCACCGCAGCAGACCTTACCGTGAGCGAGCCGGCGCTTATCGGGTGGCTCCACACGCTCGAGGCCATCTCGCAGCTGTGCATGGCGAGCGCTCGTTACCGTGCTGCTGCCAACTACGCCCGCCGCGTCCTTAAGGCAGAAGGTTATCCCACCCGAGCTGCCGGCACCGTGTTGCTCGCCCTCGCCCGCTTGGAAGACCAGGACGGCTTTTTTGCCCTGGCACATCAGCTCGAGGAACAAATGGGGGCAGACGCACTCGAAAACTCTCCTTGGTACCTGCTCGCCCGCACGATCCTGCTGTTCAAAACAAACAAGATGCGCCCGGCGACGCGCGCGCTGCGTGAGTTCGCTAACCGTTGCGAGGGCGGCGCGTTCTTCTTGCTGAATCCGGTGTACCAGACGCCGTACCTTCCCTGCCGACCCGAGCCACGCGACCCCTGGGACCTCTCGCACCAGGCCGTCTGGGAAGCCGACGGCATTATCTCGGACACCCCCGACTTTGCCCCCTGGGCCAATGCCTGCGAAGACGTATCGCAGCTTGCCCAGGAATTTGCGCGCCGCTACGGCTTTTAGCGACGCGATCGCCCCGACCATGTCATCTATGTTAGGAACGGCTTCATGAACCTCCGCTCATCTCTCGCCTGCACCTCGAGCGATATCGCCCGCTGGGGACTGCGCTCTGTCCTCAAGCGCCAGGGTGGCGTGCTTCCCGGCCGCATCGCCATGAAGATCGACCCCGAGCTGCTAAGCGACCTCGCGAGCCTGGTCGACCGCAGCGTGGTGATCACCGGCACCAATGGCAAGACCACCACCTCCAACCTCATCGCCGACGCCGTTGCCGCCAGCGGCGCCACCGTGGTATGCAACCGCGCCGGCAACAACATGGAGCCGGGCGTGGTGGGCGCACTGCTCGAAGCGCGCAGCGGCCTCAAGCGAGCCGGCGGCGGCAAGCGCGTGGGCGTTTTTGAATGCGATGAGCTCTACACCGTGCGCGTCCTGCCCAAGCTCAAGCCGACGTACTTCGTGCTGCTCAACCTGTTCCGCGACCAGCTGGATCGCTATGGCGAGATCGATCACACCCAGGAGGTCATCGCCCATGCGTTGGAGCTCTCGCCGACAACAACGCTTATCTACAACGCCGACGACCCGCTGTGCGCCTCGATTGCCGCGCGCGTTCCCAACGCGAGTATTGCCTTTGGCATCGACGGCGCCACCGGCACCGAGTCCGACCGTATTAGCGACTCGCGCTTTTGCTCGCAGTGCAACGCCCCGTTGGAGTACGACTATGTGCAGTATGGTCAACTCGGCGCCTACCATTGCCCCTCGTGCGGTTGGGCACGCCCCGCACTGGTCCGTCGCGTGACGAGCGTGGAGCTCGGCTGCGACGGCTACGGCTTTGACTTGAACTTTGGACCCGATGCTGACGCACCTGCCACGCACATTGCCACGCGCTATAACGGCCTGTATATGGTCTACAACGTTGCCGCCGCCTTCTTTGCGGCGTGCGAGCTGGGCGTGGACGCAGCTCACCTGCAGCCCACGCTCGATGCCTACGTCCCCGCCGGCGGACGCATGGGCCGCTGGGAAATCGCTGGCCGTACCGTCGAGGCCAACCTGGCCAAGAATCCCGTGGGCTTCGACCGCCAGATCCAGTCCATTAAAACGGCAGGCGGCAGGCTCTGCGCCTTCTTCCTCAACGACAACGATGCCGACGGCCACGATGTATCCTGGATCTACGACGTCGACTTTGAGCGCATCGCCAACACGCCGGGACTTGTCGCCTTTGCCGGCGGCACGCGCGCACACGACATGCAGGTGCGCCTCAAGTACGCCGGCATCGATGCCGCGATTATCTCGGACGTCGCGCAGGCAATTGGCGCCGTGGCAGGTGAGGAGGCTGGCGACACTTTCTATGCCGTCGCCAACTACACGGCCTTTCCGCCGCTAGTCAAGGAGCTCGATGGGCTGAAAGGCGCTGCCGCCGACGCTGTTGCCGGGCGCGCCGTAGCCCGTGCCGACGGCAGCGCTCTTCCTGTCGGCATCGCGCCAGTCGAGCTTTCGCGCCCGCTGCGCATCGTCTACCTGTACCCCGATGCCCTCAACCTCTACGGCGACGGCGGCAACGTTATCGCCCTCGAGCGTCGCTGCGCCTGGCGCGGCATCCCCGTTCGCGTGGATGAGGTCCGCATGGGCGAGTCGCTCGATCTCACCGACGCCGACATCGTCATGATGGGCGGTGGCTCCGACCGCGATCAGCTGGCCGTGGCACACGAGCTGTTCGCTCAAAAAGACAAGGTCGCGGCCTATGTTGAGGACGGCGGTTCGCTGCTCGCCATCTGCGGCAGCTATCAGCTGCTCGGCCGTTCGTACTATATGGGCGAGAATCGCATCGAGGGCCTGGGCGTCATTGCCGCCGAGACCGTGCGCGGCTCCGACCGCCTAATCGGCAACGTCGCCGTCAAGACCGACCTGGCACCCGAGCCCTTTGTGGGGTTCGAGAACCACGGCGGCCGCACCCTGCTCGATGCAGAGGCCACGCCGCTCGGAACGTCCGTCGTCACAGGTACCGGCAACAACGGCGACGATGGCTTTGAGGGTCTCATCTACAAGGGCGTCATCGGCACGTACCTGCACGGGCCGGCACTGCCCAAGAACCCCGAGCTCGCCGACTGGCTCATCGCCCACGCTCTCGAGCGCCGTGGCGATGCACAGACCACCGCCCTGCTGCCGCTCAAACCCCTCGACGACGCTTACGAGCACGCCGCCCACGACGCCGCCATGAAGCTCCTCCCCTAGCACCTCACAACCACAAAGGGGACAGGCACCTTTGTGGTGGTTTTGCCCCATCCCAGCTGTTTGTCTCAATCTGTAACATCTAGACCGTTAAAAGTCGTCTTACTGTTACAGAATGAGATGTTCGTCCCGACGCCTGCCTTTTGTCTCGATCTGTAACACATAGAGCCGATTTGCCCGCCCAGATGTTACAGATTGAGATGTTTGAAGATCGGGATAGAGAGCCAGCTCCTATGTGGTGGTTTTCCAGTTTGTCAACGATATACGCGCCGGCAAAAAAGTCTGCTATACTCTTTCCCGCTGTCCCCATCGTCTAGCGGCCAAGGACGCCACCCTTTCAAGGTGGATATCGCGGGTTCGAATCCCGCTGGGGGCACCACAGAATCTGAGAAGCCCGTTACCAATATTGAACTGCGCCCCAAATCTTGGACGCCCTAAATAGCGACTAGGCCGCGAGGGC
>CAJLVJ010000076.1 GCA_905210085.1 uncultured Collinsella sp.
GCCTCGATGTTCATGAGCTTGTTGTACTTCTCGAGCTTGCAGTCGTAGCGGCACTGAGCCTCGGCCTTGGTCAGGACACCCGTCTCCTCAAAGAGCGCGATAGCCTTATCGGAAACAAAGGCGGGCAGGGCGTCGGCCGTGGTCTTGTTGTTGGCAAGGCCTCGCTTCTCGGCCTCGACGGGCCACTCATCGGAGTAGCCGTCACCGGAGAACAGGATGCGCTGGTGATCGGTCAGCACCTTCTTGCAGTATTCGAGCGCGGCGTCCTGGAACTTATCCTCGGGCGTACCCTCGAGTGCGTCGGCGAAGGACTTGAGTGACTTGGCCACGGCGGCATCGAGCACCAGGTTGGAGTCGGAGACGTTCTGCTCGGAGCCGCAGGCACGGAACTCGAACTTGTTGCCGGTGAAGGCAAACGGAGAGGTGCGGTTGCGGTCGGTGTTGTCCTGCATCAGCTTGGGCAGGGTATCGGCGCCCAGGTCGAGCACGCCGCGCGTGGCATGGACGGAAGCCTTGCCATCGATGATCTTCTCGACGACCTCGGTAAGCTGGTCGCCCAGGAAGATGGACATAATCGCCGGAGGAGCCTCGTTGGCGCCCAGACGATGGTCGTTGCCGGCCGAGGCAACAGAGGCACGCAGGAGCTCCTGATAGTTATCGACGGCCTCGATCACCGCGGTGAGGAAGACGATGAACTGCAGGTTGTCGAGCGGGGTGTCGCCCGGATCGAGCAGGTTCTCGGACTCGGTGCCAAGCGACCAGTTGTTGTGCTTGCCCGAACCATTGATGCCCTCGAAGGGCTTCTCGTGCAGCAGGCAGACCAAGTCGTGGCGGGAGGCGATGAGCTTCATCTTCTCCATCATGACCAGATTCTGGTCGATGGCCTCGTTGACTTCGCCATAGACGGGGGCGAGCTCATGCTGGCAGGGAGCAACCTCGTTGTGCTTGGTCTTGGCGGGAATGCCAAGCGCCCACAGCTCATCGTCCAGATCCTTCATATAGGCCGAGACGGTGGGGCGGATAGCGCCAAAGTAGTGCTCCTCGAGCTCCTGGCCCTTGCAGGGAGCGGCGCCAAAGAGGGTGCGGCCGGTAATGACCAGGTCCTTGCGCTTGCGGTAGGCGTCCTTCTTGATCAGGAAGTACTCCTGCTCGTCGCCCACGGAAGGAACGACCTTCTTGGGGGTCTTACCGAACAGCGCCAAAACGCGCTTGGACTCACGCGAGAGCGCGGTCATGGAACGCAGCAGCGGGGTCTTCTTGTCCAGGGCCTCGCCCGTGTAGGAGCAGAAAGCCGTGGGGATGCACAGGACATCGTCCTTGATAAAGGCGGGGCTGGTGGGATCCCAGGCGGTGTAGCCACGGGCCTCGAAGGTGGCGCGCAGGCCGCCGTTGGGGAAGCTCGAGGCATCGGGCTCGCCCTGGATGAGGTTCTTGCCCGTAAACTTGGTAATGGCGGTGCCGTCGTGGTTGGGCTCCAGGAAGCTGTCGTGCTTCTCGGAAGTAATGCCCGAAAGCGGCTGGAACCAATGCGCGTAGTGCGTCGCGCCCTTGGAGATGGCCCAGACCTTCATGGCGTGGGCAACGGCGTTGGCCACATCCAGGTCGAGCGGCTCACCGCCCTCGAGGGTTGCAGCAAGGCGCTTCCAAATGTCCTTGGGGAGGTAGTCCTTCATGACTTCCTCAGAGAACACCATGGTCCCGAAGCGGTCAGTAAGATCGGCCATACGGAACTCCCTTCGTATCGGCACCGCGTGAGAAGCGGTGTTGATTACTAACGAACGAGTCATAGCTTAGACTCGCCGTGTTTCCGCGACATTACCGTTATGTTGCTGTCGCGAAACCAATCAATGAGGTTACCCTATCGAGGCGGCGTTGCCACCCTCAACAGCCAATCAACTGTATAAATAGCAGACCTCTCCCCATGGTTTAAGGGTAGTCAATTTGGGATGGAGCTCTATTAACTGGTATTTTGCATCAGATACCAGTCTTTATAGTCCGTGCCCAGATTAGCCGCTCTGTTATAGATAAAGCCGATAGCAAGGCATCTTTGATTGGTATCCTCAAATAGCGAGTGAAACTCCACCGTGACACAGTGGTGCTGTAGAATCCTTACAACACATCACACTATTACGTATCTAGAGGAGCACGATATGCGCGTCGACGAGGTTTTTAAGCAGGCAGCATCCCAGGGCACCGCACCCGTTTCGTTTGAGATGTTCCCGCCCAAGGGCGAGCTCACCCTCGACACGGCTCGCGAAGTGGCAGGCAATCTGTGCAAGCTTTCGCCGAGCTTTGTCTCGGTCACCTGCTCGGCTGGCGGCTCGGGCAACGGCGCCACCACCGCCCCCATCGCGCATATGATTACGAGCGAATTCGATACACCCTCGGTAGCACACCTTACCTGCGTGGGCCGCTCGCACGCCGATATCGCCGCCAAAATCGACGAGTATCGCACCGCCGGCGTGGAAAACATCCTGGCCCTGCGTGGCGATCTCCCTGCCGGCGCAACCGAGGACGACAAGCCCGCCTCGGACTACGCCTACGCCCGCGACCTCATCCCCGAGCTCGTCGACGCCGGCTTTTGCGTGGGCGCCGCAGCCTACCCCGAGGGCCACATTGCCTGTGAGGATCTCAACCTCTCGGTCGAACACCTCAAGCAAAAGCAGGACGCCGGCGCGAGCTTCTTTGTGACGCAGCTCTTCTTTGATAACGAGTGCTTCTACCGTTTTCGCGAGCTTGCCGACAAGGCCGGCATCACCGTGCCCATTACCGCGGGCATCATGCCGTTTATGGGCAAGTCACAGATCAGCCGCATGGTCTTTATGTGCGGCGCTTCGCTGCCCTCCCCCGTCATCAAGATCCTCGCCAAGTACGAGAATGACCCCGAGAGCCTGCAGGCAGCTGGTGTAGATTATGCAGCCCGCCAGCTTTGCGACCTCAAGGAGCACGGCGCTGACGGCCTGCACTTGTACACTATGAACCGTCCTGCGATCGCCGCGACCATTATGGAGCGCCTGGGGTAATGGAAAAACCGCACATCGATACAACCACTGTCGAAGTGCCGGCCGACCTTGCGTCGCCGGCGCTTTACCGTGTCGATGCTGCGCACCATCCCCGTGTCGACCGTGCCGAGATGCTGCGGTATCTGGGTTACGGCGGCCAGCAGATTGAGCCCGAACTGTCACGACGTATTGAGCTTGTCGTTGAACGTCTGGAACTGGACATTGAGCCCCGCGGCGTGCGACGCGTGTTTGCCGTCGATGCCACGGGCGTTGACGAGCAGGGCAAGCCCAGCATCCGTCTGGTTGGCACCAACGTTGAACTGCGCGGTCGCGATATCTATCGACATCTCAAAGACGCCCGCTTTGCCGCACTCATGGCGTGCACCCTCGGCATGGACGCCGAGCGTCGCCTGCGCACCACGGGAGCCCAACATCCCCTGGAGGGCGCCGTGCTCGACGCCGCGTGCTCCGCTTACGTGGAAGCCGCCGTTGAGCAAATGGACCAGCAGGTCAAGACGGACGCCGCCGTTCATGGGCTCGCCGGCAACTGGCGCTTTAGTCCCGGCTATGGCGACTGCCCGCTCTCGGCCCAGCGCTCGATCGTCAATGCGCTCAACGCCACGCGGCTCATCGGCCTGACCGTCACGCCCACCAGCCTGCTCATGCCCACCAAAAGCGTGACCGCGGTGATCGGCCTATTCGACGGCGAGGTCCACGACGCCCAGAGCCGCCCCACCTGCAATATCTGCCGCATGCGCGAGAACTGCCGCTTCCGTGCCGCCCACACCACCTGCTATTCCAGCCATTAGGAGCCCCCGATGTTTACTCCGCTTATCACTCATGATTCTGACGGCACTGCATTGGCGGCACCCGTTGATGCCGCGCGTCGCAACGGTGCCACGTACAAGACGCGCACGATCGACGATCTGCGCATTAAGGACGATCGCCTGCGTGCGGCCATCGAGGGCACGGGGCACCTGTTGTTCGACGGCGGCATGGGCACCATGTTGCAGGCCGCTGGCATGAAGGCGGGCGCCCTGCCCGAGCTGCTCAACTTTGAGGAGCCCCAGGTTATTACCGATATCCAACGTCAATATGTCGAGGCCGGCTGCGACGTGATTACCGCCAACACCTTTGGCGCCAACGCCCACAAGCTCGACGGTGCCGCCACCGTGGCAGACGTCTTTGCCGCGGCCGTCGCCTGTGCCCGCGAGGCCGGCGCCCGCTACGTCGCCGGTGACATCGGCCCCATCGGCGCGCTGCTTCGCCCCCTGGGTACCCTGAGCTTCGACGAGGCCTACGACCTCTTTGCCGAGGAAGTGCGCGCCAGCGTCGATGCGGGCGTCGACCTCTTTATTATCGAGACCATGACCGACCTGGCCGAGATCAAGGCGGCGGTCCTCGCCTGCCGCGAGAACTCCGACCTGCCCGTCTTTGCCACCATGACCTTCGAGGAAGACGGTCGCACCTTCCTGGGAACGAGTCCCGAGGTTGCCGCCATCACGCTCGACGCCATCGGCGCCGACGTTTTGGGCATCAACTGCAGCCAAGGACCGGCCGAGCTCCGAGGACTCGCCGCACGTATGCTCACCGTTACCGACAAGCCCGTTATGGTGCAGGCTAATGCAGGACTCCCCCATGTAGACGACGACGGCAACACCGTCACCTACGACAGGTACCGGTTCACCGTGGACGTATCCGATGATTTCCAGAATCCGGAGCATGTGCATTACGACTTCACACCCGAGGAGATGGCTGCGTTCGTCACCGGCGAGTTCGTGAATCCGGACCATGCAGCCCGC
>CAJLVJ010000077.1 GCA_905210085.1 uncultured Collinsella sp.
ACATGATGGGTCTCATCGGCATGGGCAACAACCCCATGGTCGGTGCCACCGTCGCCTGCGCTGTCGCCGTCGAGGAGGCCCTCAAGGCCTAATCGCGCTTGCGCGATGCTCATATAGTTGAGCTTTGGAGCCGCTATCCACCCGGGTAGCGGCTCTTTTTGTTTGCGCTGTCGCAGGGTAGCTAATGCCGATATATCAGTTGGGGCGAAATACAAGATGTGATGAGATGGAGCGTCAGAGCGTCCATGACACCCACCTGCCATATTTGCCCTTTACCGATTTGCCGGGTCTTTGCGGCCCCATTGCCGATCACCCGTGCGACAATGCGCCGGACGAGAAAGGAATCCGATGGAATCGACTGATGTACTGGTAATTGGATCTGGCATTGCGGGCCTTTGTGCCGCCATCGAAGCGGCACGCACGGGTGCAACCGTCACTGTGGCAAGCGCCGGCAAGACCATGAGTGGATCGAGCTTCTTCCCGGGTACCTGGGGCCTCGGCCTCATCGGTCCCGTCGACGAAGACGACGAGCAGGACCTCATCGACACCATCCTGGCCGTCGGCGGCGGCGTTGCCGACCCCGAACTCGTCCAAACGTTCGTCCACGGCATTCCCCAAGCGATTGACTGGCTCGAGCAAGACCTGGGCGTTGAGCTCCGGCGTCCGCAAAGCGCCAAGAGTGCTCAACAAAAGCAATTTATCCCTTGCTTTGACCACAAGACGCGCATGTGGCGCGGCCTCACCCGCAAGCCCCTTGAGGACGCTCTGACGACCTGGATCGAGTCGCTCGGCATTCGCCTGCTCCCCCGCCATGAGCTTATCGACCTTGTTGAGGACACGAACGGCAGAATAACCGGAACCGTACTCTACGACCTTACCGAAAATCGAATCGTGCCCTTTGCTGCCAAGGCCACGATCATCGCAGCCGGTGGCACAGGCGGCCTGTTCGAGCGCAGCCTTACGTCGGCTGATGTGCTCAGCTCCTCGCAGGCCATCGCACTGGCGCATGGTGCAACACTTACTAATATAGAGTTCATGCAGATGATGCCCGGCTTCATCGAGCCCAAGCGTAACTTGGTCTTCAACGAAAAAACCTGGCGCTACGTACATGTAGACCAGCCGGCAGATATTGCCGACGACAAGCTGGACGACCTGCTCGAGCAGCGCTCTGGATATGGTCCTTTCACGTCACGCTTGGCCTCCCGCGCTATCGATCTTGCCATCGATCAGGCAGGCGCCGAAGGCCTGGCGCTCCGCTACGACTTCCCCCGCGAGGATGTCCCAGAGTTTGTGCAGACCTTTGCCACCTGGCTGCAAGACGAGCACGGCATCGCCCCGACTGACGAGATGCGCGTTGCGATGTATGCCCACGCCGCTAACGGCGGCATCAAGATCGATAAGACCGCGTACACGGGCGTTGAGGGTCTCTACGCTTGCGGCGAGGCGACAGGCGGCATGCACGGAGCCGACCGCATTGGTGGCTTGTCAAGCGCCAACGGCATCGTGTTCGGGCGCATCGCAGGCGCATCGGCAGCCCTTGCAGCGCAGAAAGAGCCTAAGACAGCCCTGAAGGCGGATATCGCCCTCCCCCAGCACGGCATTGCCACAACAGATGCCGAGCGCCTGACCCGCAGCCTTAAGCACACGATGAGTACCTATTGCATGATCAACCGCACCGAAACAGGCCTATCCGAAGCACTACACGAGCTTGAGGGCTTGAAGACGGAGGCAACGACCTTGAGCACACAGAAAGCCCAGGACAGCGAAGTCGCAGCCCTCGCCCGCCTGCAATCGCAGATTCAGCTGGCACAGGAAATGGTCAAAGCCATGCGCAAGCGAACCGAAAGTCTCGGGTCGCACTATCGAGCGGATTAAACCGGACACCTATCTAAAGCAGAACACAACCAATCGATATCCATGGGCCCCGTGAGCTCGAAGCAGCACGGGGCCCATTCGTGTCCGCACGACAGCGTATCCTTATTCTGAATACAGAGCGGGCAAAGCCCGCATAGAAAATAGACCAGCGAGGAGGAGATATGGACAGTAGAGATATCGAGAAGTGGCGTATCGAACTTGATAGCTACGCCAATGTGGAAGACGGCGTTGAGTATTGGCTCGCACGCGATTTAATGGAACCCATGGGGTACACTCGATGGGAGAACTTCGCCGAAGTTGTTAAGAGGGCAAAAGTCTCATGCGAAACAAACAAAACTCCAGTTGATTCCCATTTTCGTGACACCACGAAAATGGTAACTGCCGGTGTCGCCGCTCGCGCGGTTAAAGACTACAAACTTACGCGCTATGCATGTTATTTAATCGCACAGAACGGAGATTCAAACAAGCCAGAGATCGCGCTCGCCCAGGCATACTTTGCCGTGCAGACGCGCCGCCAAGAGCTCATAGAGCAGCGCTTCGCAGAGATTCAGCGCTTGCAGGCGCGTCACTCGCTATCCGATTCAGAGAAACAGCTCTCGGGTATTGCGTTCAAACGCGGCGTGGACTCCAAAGGATTCGCGATCATCAAGTCGAAGGGCGATGAGGCGTTATTCGGCGGCAGAAGCACGGCGGAAATGAAGCAGCAGCTCGGCGTACCCAAGAGAGCGGCATTGGCGGACAGGTTAGCCGATGTCCTCATCAAAGCAAAGGACCTTACGAACTCGATGACGGCCTTCAACGCCGAGGAACACGACCTGTACGGCCTGGACCAGATCAAGCAAGAGCACGTCGAGAACAACACAAGCGTGCGTGGCAGCCTCATCGACCGCGGAATTGTCCCCGAGAACCTACCGCCTGCCGAGGATACAAAAAAGCTCGAGCGTCGCGTGAAGACAGACGAGAAGAAACTCAAGGAGGGTACTGACGGTTTTACCGATCCCCAGGGTAGGCTCGATCTGTGAAAGCGGCTGTGCCCTTTCGGGTTCGACCCCATGCGAGGTCAACAAAAAAGCGACCAGCCTGAGCCAGTCGCTTTAACGATCTTTGGGTGGGCCGTCAGGGGTTCGAACCCTGGACCTTGGGATTAAGAGTCCCCTGCTCTACCAACTGAGCTAACGACCCGATATCAACACAAAGCAAGAACTGGGGTGGGTAAAGGGACTCGAACCCTCGACCTACGGGACCACAACCCGTCGCTCTAGCCAACTGAGCTACACCCACCGTGTCCTGTGCGCTTCGCGCTCGACTATTATTGCAAGGAACGCCACGCGATGCAAGCCCCAATTTTCAAGAATTTTGAAAAGAGTTTTTCGAGACCATTTCGAGCAAATCCCACCGGTTTCATGGGAGTAAACTTGCCCCACTGCAAATCCTCGAAAGGACCGTCATGAAAGAACTCTCCAACCGCACGGCAAGATTTACCGATTCGGTCATCCGCCGCATGACACGCATCTCCAATAAGTATGGCGCTGTCAATCTCTCGCAGGGCTTCCCTGACTTCGATCCCCCAGCGCAGCTGCTCGATAGCCTCAGCGCCATCGCCAGCGACCCCAAGCCGCTCTATCACCAGTACTCCATCACCTGGGGCTCCCAGGCCATGCGCGAGGCGCTCGCCGCCAAACAGGAGCACTTTATGGGCATGCCGGTGAACCCCAACGAGAATATCGTAGTCACCTGCGGCTCCACCGAGGCCATGATGGCCGCCATGATGACGGTTACGAACCCCGGAGACAAGGTCGTCATCTTCTCGCCGTTCTACGAGAACTACGGCGCTGACACCATTCTCTCGGGTGCCGAGCCCATCTATGTGCCGCTCAACCCGCCCACATTCGACTTTGACCGCGAGGCGCTCGAGGCAGCCTTCCGCGACAACGACCCCAAGGCCATCGTCCTGTGCAACCCTTCCAACCCTTGCGGCAAGGTCTTTACGCGCGAGGAGCTCACCTTCATCGCCGACCTCTGCAAAAAGTACGACGCCTACTGCATTACCGACGAGGTATACGAGCACATCGTCTACGCGCCCCACGAGCACGTCTATATGGCCACGCTGCCCGGCATGTTCGAGCGAACCATCAGCTGCAGCTCGCTGTCTAAGACGTACTCCATCACCGGTTGGCGCTTGGGCTACACCATCGCTCCGTCCCAGATCACCGAGCGTATCAAGAAGGTCCACGACTTTCTCACCGTGGGTGCCGCCGCTCCCCTGCAGGAAGCCGTTGTCACCGCCCTCAACTTCGACGACAGCTATTACGATGAGGTCCTCGACCTCTACACCGCCAAACGCGACCTGTTCTGCCAGGGGCTCGATAGCATCGGTCTTGAGCATAACGTGCCGCAGGGCGCCTACTACGTCATGATGGACATCTCTGAGTTTGGCTATGACAGCGACCTCGAATTCTGCGAGGACCTCGCATCCAAGGTGGGCGTGGGCGCCGTGCCCGGCTCGAGCTTCTTCCGCGAGCCCGTCAACCATCTGATCCGCTTCCACTTTGCCAAGCGAGACGAAACGCTCAACGCCGCGCTGGAGAACCTCAAGTCGCTACGTGATAAAATCAAGCCGCGCGGGTAAGGACGGCCCGGCAACTAAAGCAACCAAAGAAGCCCCTCATCGCCCGCCTGAACTGCCTCCCATTTCTTGGACATGAGAAATGGGAGGCTTTCTTTATGCGCG
>CAJLVJ010000078.1 GCA_905210085.1 uncultured Collinsella sp.
GATGTCTGGGCCTTACTTGATTCCGCGGCCCAAGTCTTCGGCGATTTTGTCCACGCCCTTAAGTGCGGCGCACGTCTTTTTGTTGGAGCAATGCCCCGTGCAAACGCCACCCTGAGCGCAGTCAGCGCAGGTGCCCTTGCGGTAGATGCGCACGCATACCGCGACAAACGCAATACCGATAACAGCCAGTACAACAATATCGATAGGTGCCATAGCAAGCCTCCTCTAGTTAACCACCACTTACTTTACCCCATTCTCCACCTACCAAAAAGGGACAGGTTTATTTTGGTCGGTTTTATCTGCGGAAACGCCACATCTCCCCCACCAAAAAGCCCGAGTGTCGCTGAGACACCCGGGCTCGTGGAAAGGGGTTAATCCTTATTCTGACTTAAGCGGAAACTGTGGCGGAAGCAGTGTTGGTCTCGTCCTCGTCGGTCCATGCATGTTTGGGCATGGGGCGGAAGATCTGGAAGAGCATCGCAGCCAGCAGCACAATGGCCACAACCGTCCAGATACCAAACTGCCCCAGAACAAGCAAGTTGTAGAACTGGTTGATGAACAGGCCGATGACCCAAGCAAAGGCGCACTCGTAGCCGAGGGCAATCGCGGTCCATTTGCCGGAGTCCATCTGGTTGCGGATGGTACCAATGGCGGCAAAGCACGGAGCGCACAGCAGGTTGAACGCGCCAAAGGCGACGCAGGCGCCCATGGTGGGGAACATAGCGGCAAACGCGGTCCACAGGCTCGGGTCGGTCTCTGCGGCGTCGGCAACGGACAGCAGCGAGCCGGCGGTGGCGACGACGTTCTCCTTAGCGACGAGACCCGAGACGGTCAGCGCGGTGGCCTGCCAGGTGCTAAAGCCGAGCGGGGCGAAGATCCAGGCGACCAGGTTGCCAAGCATGGCGAGCACGGAGTAGTCCATGAACTCCTCGGGGATGCCGTCCATCGCAGGCAGGAAGCCAAAGGAACCGTTGTAGCTACCAAAGTTGGAGAGGAACCAAACCACGACGGTGGACGCGAAGATGACCGTGCCGGCCTTCTTGATAAAGGCCCAGCAGCGCTCCCACACGTGCAGCGCCCAAGAACGGATCGCCGGGAAGTGGTAGGCAGGAAGCTCCATGACAAACGGGGTCGGACGGCCGGCGAAGAGCTTGGTCTTCTTGAGCATGAGGCCCGAGGCGATGACGGCGAAAACGCCCAGGAAGTAGAAGAGCGGGCTGATCCACGCGGCGGTGGTAGAAGAATCGCCGATGATGGAACCCATGAGCAGGGCGATGATCGGCAGCTTGGCGCCACAGGGAATAAACGTGGTGGTCATGACCGTCATACGGCGGTCCTTCTCGTTCTCGATGGTCTTGGTGGCCATGACGCCGGGGACGCCGCAGCCCGAGGACACGAGCATGGGGATAAAGGACTTACCGGACAGGCCAAAGCGGCGGAACACGCGGTCCATGATGAAGGCGACGCGGGCCATATAGCCGCAGTCCTCCAGGAAAGACAGCATCACAAAGAGCAGGAACATCTGCGGGACGAAGCCGAAGATGGCGCCCAGGCCGCCGACGATGCCGTCGCAGACCAGCGAATCGACCAGGCCACCGTCCTCGGTGCCACCCGCCACAAGGGCGTCGTGCACCACGATGGTGATACCCGGGACATAGGGGCCGTACTGCGCCGGGTCAACCGAGTCGGCGTTGTCGCCCGCGGCCTCGACGGCTGCATCGTAGGCGTCGCGACCCTGGCCGAGCACGTACCAACCGTCGGTACCGAAGAGCTGGTCGTTGGTGAAGTCGGTCACCGTGCCGCCCAGGGTGGAAACGGCGATGTAGTACACGCAGAACATGATGACCACAAAGATCGGCAGGCCCAGAATACGGTTGGTAACCACGCGATCGATCTTCTCGGAGGTGCTCATCTTGGCAGGAGCCTTGGTCATGCACTCGTCGATAATGTGCGCGATGACGCCATAACGCTCACCGGTGATGATGGACTCGGCATCGTCGTCGCAGTCCTGCTCGCACCGGGCGACCAGCTCCTCCACGCGAGCAGCCTTCTCCTTAGTGAGGTTGATGAGCTTGCAGGCGTCTGCGTCACGCTCGAACAGCTTGACGGCGTAATAGCGGCGCTTGTTGGCGGGAACGCTCGCCGGAAGGTTGTTCTCGATGTGGTCCAGAACGTCTTCGATGGAGGAGTCGAACTTGTGCTCCGGCACCTGGCCCTTGGAGGCAGCGGACTTCTTAACCTGCTCGAAGAGCTCCTTGATGCCCTTGTTCTTAAGAGCCGAGATCATCATGACCGGGCAGCCGAGCTTCTTGGAGAGCTTGTCCGTGTCGATCTTGTCGCCGTTCTTCTCGACCAAGTCGGCCATGTTGAGGGCGACGACCACGGGCAGGCCGGTCTCGATAACCTGGAGCGCCAGGTACAGGTTGCGCTCGAGGTTGGTGGCGTCGACCACCTGGACGACGACATCGGGCTCGCCACTCATGAGGTAGTCGCGCGAGCACTGCTCCTCGGGGCTGTAGGGGGAAAGCGAGTAGATGCCGGGAAGGTCCGTGATGGTAACGTTCTTGTCGCTTAGGAGCTTGGCTTCCTTTTTCTCAACCGTGACGCCGGGCCAGTTGCCAACGTAGCCGTTGGCGCCGGTGATCAGGTTGAAAAGCGTGGTCTTGCCGCAGTTGGGGTTACCCGCAAGCGCGACATGGATCTGAGAATCCGCCATTCAATCCTTCTTCCTTGAGTGCCTGCGCTGCTTTCTCCGCGCAGGCTGGATAATGTGCTTCAAAGTTGCAGCATCAAGTTAGAAATACCTAACTTTATCTGCAGAAATATACACCGCGAGCCCTTACTGGACCTCGACGACAGCCGCCTCCTCCTTGCGGATGGAAAGCTCGTAGCCGCGCACGTTGATCTCAACCGGATCACCGAGCGGTGCAACCTTCACGACCTTGAACGAAGTGCCCTTGATGAGCCCCAGGTCCATAAGGTGGCGGCGAAGCGCACCCTCACCGTGAAGCTTGACGATGGTGGAGCTCTCGCCCACCTTAACGTCACCCAACGTCTTCATCCTCTTGTCCCCCTTTCGGTTTTTATCAAATGCTGCGAACTAACCGACGGTCATGATGTGCATGGCGACCTTGGAATCGATGCCAAAGCGTGCGCCCAGCACAGTGACGATGATATTGGCGCCACTCGAGCTCACCACGTGGATTTCGTTGCCCTCGACAAAGCCGAGGTCCTTGAGGTGGTGTTTCATGTCCTCATTGCCCTTTACACGGGACACGCGCACGGTTTCGCCCGCTTTTACCATCGAAAGCGGCATGGCCGGCATCTGCGGTCCGCAAGACATGAGTGGCTCCTAACGTCAGTTCGTCCTTAACATCGACACGGTAAAAGTTAACCACGCCTATGTTCGCTATAGTAAACTAACACGTGGTTAACTTTTTGGAAAGGGTCCGCATTCAGATTTCGAAAAAGTTTCCTATACGAAACAAAGGCGCCGCAAAGACTGTCTCTTTGCGGCGCCTTGCCATACCAATTGATGCAACAGAGGGGACTGCCCCTTTGTCACATTGTTGAGGTTAGAGCGAGAGGTTTCTGATCGACGTAACGCAGGAGGCCTCATCTACGCCCGAAACGCGGAAGATGATGTCCTCGCCGCACTCGCCGTAGAGAGCCATGAGTCCCATGACATCGCGGCCATCCGTGTGGCGATCGCCGATGCTGACTGACACGTCGCTACGATGCTTGGCAATGATGTCATAGAGCAGCGCAACCGGGCGGGCATGTAATCCCAACGGATCTTTAATCGTCTTTGTAAACTCGACCATGTCCCCTCCCACGACATCGCACATTCGGCCGGCAAACCCAGCCACGCTGTAGTTATTGTAGCGTTAGATACTTGTTGAAGCCCGCCAGAAGCTCGACCGGAAAGCGCGTCCCGTTATTTGGCTGGATTCTGGGTCGCAGTTTCCAAAAGGACCCTGTTTGGGAAACTGCGACCCGTTTTGGACGCAAATTCCGGGTCGCAGTTTCCGCGATGTCCGGTCACCCTATGCCCTCGCAACACCCACGCATAAAAAAAGAGGGAAGGCACACGTCCTTCCCTCGTTGCGGGCAATATGTAGCCGCTCGCCTACATCAGACGCAGGCTGACGTCCTTGAGCTGGGCGCCGGAAACGGCACTCGGGGCGCCCGACATAAGGTCGGAGCCGCTGGCCGTCTTGGGGAACGCCATGACGTCGCGGATGGAGTCGGAGCCGGTGAGCAGCATGCACACGCGGTCCAGGCCCAGAGCGAAACCGCCCATCGGGGGCGCACCAAACTTGAGAGCCTCCATGAGGAAGCCGAACTGCGACTCGGCGCGCTCCTCGGTAAAGCCCAGGAGCTTGAGCATGGACATCTGCATCT
>CAJLVJ010000079.1 GCA_905210085.1 uncultured Collinsella sp.
CGGCTCCATCCGCCAGCCGGCGTCGCTGTGCGGCGTGGTGGGCTTTAAGCCCACGTATGGCGCCGTGAGCCGTTACGGCGTGGTCGCCTTTGGCTCGTCGCTCGACCAGGTGGGCCCCTTTGGCCGCACGGTCGAGGACGTCGCGCTGGCCATGAACGCGCTTACCGGTGCGGGCCACGATCCGTACGACTGCACCAGCCAGGATTGCGCCGTCGACTTTACCGAGCACCTCAACGACAGCATCGAGGGCAAGCGCGTGGGCATCATCCCTGCGTTTATGGAGGCCGAGGGCCTGACGCCCGAGGTCAAGGCCGCTGTTCAGCGCGCCGCCCAGGAGCTGCAGAACCAGGGTACCGAGCTGGTCGAGGTCGACCTGCCGCACCTGGACGCCGCCATCGCCGCCTACTACGTCATCGGCCCGGCCGAGGCGTTCTCCAACCTGGCTCGCTTCGACGGCATTCGCTACGGCTACCAGGAGGAGGGCTGCGCCAACCTGTCCGACCAGAGCTCGCTGTCGCGCGCCCACGGCTTTGGCGCCGAGGCCAAGCGCCGTCAGATGCTCGGTGCCTACCTGCTGAGCTCGGGCGTGTACGACAAGTACTACTACGCTGCGCAAAAGGCCCGCACGCTCATCACGCAGGACTACGACGCCGCGTATGCCAAGGTGGACACCATCCTTATGCCCGCCTCGCCGCGCACGGCCTTTAAGTTCGGCGAGATCAGCGACCCCACGCAGATGTACCTCTCCGACCTATACACCATTTCGCTCAACATTTGCGGCAACGGTGGTATCTCGGTGCCGCTGGGCCTGGGCGAGGATACTCATCTGCCCGTTTCTGCCCAGCTGGTGGGACCTGCCTTTAAGGACCGTCAGCTGCTCACGTTTGCCCGCGCCCTGGAGCGCGGCTTTGCCGATGCCGCTACGGGTGCGCCCGCGCTTTCCGTCGCGCCCGATTTTGCCGGGAAGGGAGGCGAGCTGTAATGAAGGAGCTTTCCGAGGTCCTGCAGGATTGGGAGGCCGTGATCGGCCTGGAGATCCATACCGAGCTCACCGCACTTGATACCAAGATGTTCTGCAACTGCAAGCTCAGCCACGATGACGAGCCCAACGCCAACGTGTGTCCGGTGTGCCTGGGCCTGCCCGGCGCCCTGCCGGTGCCCAACAAACGCGCTATCGAGAGCATCGTCAAGGCCGGTCTCGCTACCAACTGCGAGATCCAGCGCCACTCGATGTTCTACCGCAAGCACTATTTCTATCCCGATATGGCCAAGAACTTCCAGACCACGCAGGGTCCGGTTGCCTTTGCCATGTACGGTCACCTGGACCTGGACGTGACCGGTCGCGGTGCCGCCGAGCGCCCCGACTGCGCGTTTGGCGAGGCCGAGGCCCAGAGTCTGGCGAGCGCCTCGGCCAACGCCGAGGGCCTGTCCACGTCCATGACGTCGACCATGCGCGAGGGCAACCAGCGCGCCGGTCACCTGGCCAGCTACGACGCGTCCAACCTGCAGATGCCCGAGCGTCGCGAGGACGGTTCCTACACGGTGCCCATCCGTATCCTGCGCATCCACATGGAGGAGGACGCCGCCAAGATGGTGCACGTGGGCGGTGCCGAGGGCCGCATTACCGCCGCTGCCGAGTCGCTCGTCGACTACAACCGCTGCGGCACGCCTTTGATTGAGCTCGTGACCGAGCCCGATCTGCGCACGCCCGAGGAAGCGCGTCTGTTTATGGAGAAGCTCCGTCGCATCTTTGTGACGCTGGGCATTTCGGACTGCTCCATGGAGAAGGGCTCCATGCGCTGCGACGGCAACGTGTCGCTGCGCCGCCGCGGCGAGACCAAACTGGGTACCAAGACCGAGCTCAAGAACCTCAATTCGTTTAAGAGCCTGCATGACGGCCTTGCCTACGAGATCTGCCGCCAGGCCGAAGTGCTCGAGGAGGGCGGCATCATCTATCAGGAGACCCGCCACTGGGAGCCCAGCCGCAAGCGCACCGTGGTTATGCGTGTGAAGGAGACGGCCGACGACTACCGCCTGTTCCCCGATCCCGATCTGGCGCCGTTCGATCTGGACGACGAGTTCATCGACCGCTGCCGTGGCGAGATTCCCGAGCTGCCCGATGCCAAGCGCGTCCGTTTTGAGGCCGACTTTGGCATTAAGGCGGCCGACGCCGAGCAGATTGCCGGCGACCCCGAGTTTGCCGAGTTCTTTGAGGCCGCCGCTGCCGGTATGGCTGGCAAGGAGGCCCAGACGGTCGCAAACCTGCTGGTCAACGAGATGATCGCCTACCTTAAGGGCGCGGGCGTCTCGCTGGCCGAGTCCAGCATCGCGCCGGCTCAGGTGGCGGCGCTTGCCAAGCTGCTGGCGACCGATGCCATTAGCTCCAACCAGGCGCACGAGGTCTTTGAGGCCATGGCCCAGACCGGCGACGACCCCCACAAGATCGTCGACGAGCGCGGTATGCGTCAGGTGAGCGATGCCGGCGCGCTGCAGCCGATTGTGGACGAGGTGCTGGCAAACTGTGCCGATCAGGCGCAGCAGTATCGTGACGGTAACCAGAAGGTCATCGGCTTTTTGGTGGGCCAGTGCATGAAGGCGAGCCGCGGCAAGGGCAACCCGAAGCTCTTCAACGAGTTGCTGAGAACGTCGCTCTCGTAAGCGGGAACCCGGGAGCCCCGGCAGGGCGGGTGCTTCCTCAAAATTTCGAACAGTCCTGCGCAAGACGAAGGCCACATTAAGTGGCCTTCTTTGCGTGCGGAACTCATTTTGAGCAAACATCCGCCCTGCCGGGGCTCCCGGGTTCCGTGACGACTCGGCCGTTCGGGTCAGGTGGGGCTGGATTGAATTTGGTGAATGAGGGTGCTGTTGGCGCCCTCATTTTTTGTGGATGGGGCGCAGGGACGGTCCCCTTGGCCACATCGCGCCCCAAGATTTCCAAAAAGTTAACCTTTGTTGACCTTAATAGTTAGATAAACTAAACTATTTTCCAAAAGTGTGCTCGAGCAAACTTGTTTACTCGGGTGCTGAGGCACCGTGCCGCGTCCAATGCGGCAAAAGGGAGAAGCAACATGAAGAAGTCGACGTTTAACACCCTGCTTGTCGGTGGCGGTTTTCTGCTTGGCACGGCCGGCATCAAGCTGCTTACCAGCGCTCCGGTAAAGAACGCCTGCGTGCAGGGTATCGCGTGCGGCATGCGCATCAAGAACGGCTACCAGGACATGGTCGAGCAGGCCAAGGCTAATGTCGATGACATGGTTGCCGAGGCTGCCTACATCACCCAGAGCGAGGCCGCTGCTGACGAGGCAGCCGAGTAGCGCTCCTAGGCACAAACTATGAGATTCTCGATTATTAGCGAGATCCCCGGCAGGACCCGTCTTCAATTGGCGGGTCCTGTGCCAGAGAGCGATCTCGATGCACTTCTTAAGCTCAGCGGCGATATCGACGGCGTGCACAAGGTGCGCGTTTATGGCCGTATTGGCCAGATGGCGCTCGAATATGACGAGCGGTGTCGTGCGGGCGTGCTTGACGCCTTGGGTGCGCTCGATGCCCAGGCCATTGCCGACGCAAAGACGGGTTACGTGATGCAGCTTGAGCCACGCAAGCACAAGCTCGTCATGGATCTTGCCACACTTATCGGCGCCCACTACGCGCGCCGCTGGTTCCTGCCTACGCCGCTGCGTGCCATCTTTGTCGTGGCCGGTTACATGACCTTTTTGCGCGCCGCCCTCCGTGAGCTTGCACAGCCGCGCCTGACCGTTCCCGTGCTCGACGCTTCGGCCATCGGTATCTCGTTTGCCAAACGCGACGTCGATACCGCGGGGCAGACGATGTTCCTGCTCAACGTGGGCGAGCTGCTCGAGGACTACACACGCGCCATGAGCGAAAACGAGCTTATCAACTCGCTACTCGACGTACCCGACAAGGCGCAAAAAGTGGTCGGCGACACCGAGGTGAGTGTTGCCGCCACCGAGCTTGAGCCCGGCGACTTGGTCGCCGTTCGCACCGGCATGTCCATCTGCATCGACGGCGTGGTCGAGCAGGGGAGCGCTATGGTCAACCAGGCGACCCTGACCGGCGAACCGCTGGCCGTCGAGCGCAGCGTGGGCGACGACGTGTTCGCCGGCACCGTCGTGGAAGACGGCGGTATCTTGGTGCGTGTGCGCGCCAACACGGCTCAGACCAAGCTCCGCTCGATCGTCTCGCTCGTGCAGACGGCCGACTCGCTCAAGTCCGAGGGTCAGTCGCACATGGAGGACCTCGCCAACAAGATCGTCCCGTGGAACTTCCTGCTTGCGGGTCTGGTCGCGCTCACCACGCGCAGCCTCATCAAGACCTCGGCGGCGTTGATGGTCGACTACTCGTGCGCACTCAAGCTCACGGGTTCCGTTGCCGTCATGAC
>CAJLVJ010000080.1 GCA_905210085.1 uncultured Collinsella sp.
GGCCCGTGGGTTATACCCTAAGAGCAAACCACCCTTTTTAAGGGTGGTTCTGATTTGCTTCGCGCCATGTGGGGGTGGTGGCGACGTGCATTTTTGCGAGTATTCTGCAATCGCAGGCCCCTGCATACCGGCCTCGGGCGAAAAATCGGGATTTCTCGATGTTTTCTACGAATGATGGGTGGGGTTATGGGCTGACAGCGTTTGGTTTGCAGGGATATTCGCGGTCTTTGGCATTTGCCGTGGCGCCCGAAGCTCTTGGTTATGTTGAATACTCCTAAAAATGCACGACGCTTAGAGGGGGACCTTCGCGAAAAAGGAAACCGCCCCGTCGAAGTATGCATTCGACGGGGCGGTTTATGCATTTGGCCGATTAAGGATGCGCTGCCAAACTACTAGAACTTGACGGTCGGGGCCTGGCGGGCTGCTTCGGCGGCCTCGAAGCCCTGGCGCTCCTTAAACTGGAAGATGCCGGCAAAGATGACAGCCGGGAACGTTTGAATGGCGTTGTTGTAGCTGAGCACGCAGTCGTTGTAGCTCTGGCGTGCATAGCTAATCTTGTTCTCGGTATCCTCGAGCGATGCCTGCAGCTGCGTAAAGTTGGTGTTTGCCTTAAGATCGGGATAGGCCTCGGCTACGGCGAAGAGCTGGCGCAGCGCACCGGTCAGCACGTTGTCGGCTTCCATCTTGGCTTCGGGCGTGGTGGCCTTGACGGCGGTGTTACGCGCGCTGATCACGGCGGAGAGCGTCTCCTGCTCGTGCTTGGCGTAGCCCTTGACGGTCTCGACCAGGTTGGGGATCAGGTCGTTGCGGCGCTGCAGCTGCGTATCGATGTTCTGCCAGGCGTTATCGATGCGGTTGCGCTTGGTGACCATGTTGTTGTAGATGCCGGCGATGGCGCAGACAATCAGAATGACAACAACGATGCCGATGATGACGGGAAGCATGATGTCTCCGTTTCGAATGGCCGCGGCGGCATGCGCCAGCTGCCGTTGGTATAACGCTACTAGTATACCCGCAACGTTTTGCCGTGCCGAACTTTCCGGTAAGCGTTGTGTTTTCGGCGGGGCCGGCACCGGGGCAAAGCGCGCGAGGTACAGGTGTAAGATATGCGACAGATTGACGAGTGTTGTCTTTGCCCTGAGGATGGCGATACCAGTGGACCTTCGCATTAAGAAAACCTACCGCTCCCTGTTCGATGCCTTCACCGAGCTTCTCGAGGAGCATCGGTTTGAGGACCTGACGGTCGCCATGCTGTGCGACCGGGCCATGATTCGCCGCACGACGTTCTACAAGCACTTTCGCGACAAGAACGATTACTTTGCCTTTTATATCGATGAGCTCATGTCGGGCTTGCCGCAAAAACAGCCCGATGAGGCCGGCGCAGTGTCTGCCGAGGACGTGCACGCGCTTCGACACGCGATTTTGGACGATGCCATGGATTTGATTCTGGCGCACGAGCGGCTCATGGATAACATTTTGGCAAGCAGCATGTCGGGTATGTTGACCAACGTTATTTGCGACCGCATTGCCCGCTCCATCCGCGAGCGTGTGATGAACGTGCTTGCCGAGGATGCCCTGGCTCCCGTGTCACTCGAGACGACGTCTGAGTTTGTCGCCGGCGGCATTATTCGACTTTTCACGATATGGTGGGAATCGGGTCACGATCTTGAGCGTCGACCTGAGATAGCCGACGTGGTCGATGCACTGTTTGAGCGGACCATGACACCGGTGAATCACTAAAGTGGCGGAGAGAGGGGGATTCGAACCCCCGGAACGCTCTCGCGCTCAACGGTTTTCAAGACCGCCGCATTCAACCGCTCTGCCATCTCTCCGTGAGTCGTAATGATAGCATCGTTTTGAATTTGCAACAGGGAAGGCGAACGATGACGATCACCGAAATCGACGAGAAGTTCATGCGCGAGGCGCTGGCGGTGGCGCGAGCCGCCGCGGCGGTGGGCGAGGTGCCCATCGGAGCCGTAGTGGTGCGCGACGGCGAGATCGTCGCGAGGGCGCACAATCGGCGCGAGCTCGACCAGGATCCTTCGGCTCATGCAGAGTTCGCGGCCCTGTGCGCTGCCGCTCGGTCGCTCGGTCGCTGGCGCCTTTCCGATTGCACGGTCTACGTGACGCTCGAGCCATGCTGCATGTGTGCGGGGCTTATGGTTAACGCGCGCGTGGGGCGCTGCGTGTATGGCGCGGCTGATGCCAAGGCGGGCGCGCTGGGATCCCTATACGATTTGAATGCCGACTCGCGTCTGAATCATCGGTTCAATGTGACCGCCGGCGTACTGGCGGATGAATGCCGCGAGCTGCTGAGTAGCTATTTTGGCGGTCTGCGCGGAGCGGGCGGCGCTGATTGCGGTTGCGGTGCCGATCTTGAAGCGCACGCCGCTCACGCCGCAGCGCTTGCAGGTGCCGGCGAGGATGCTGGCACGGCGGTTGACTTTGGTCCTGCGTGCCGCCGGCCCCGTCGTGTGCTGCTGGCGATCGACTCCTTTAAGGGCAGCGTGTCGAGTGCGCAGGCGGAGGCGACGGTTGCCGAGGGCGTGCGCCGCGTTTGGCCCGATGCCGAGGTGCGTGCATTGCCGCTGGCAGATGGTGGCGAGGGAACGCTCGATGCCATCGCCGCATGCGGTGGCGAGCTCTCAACCTGCGATGTCGCAGGCCCCTTGGGCGACCGCGTGTCTGCCCGGATGCTGGTGGACGACGAGCGCGACTCGGCTGTAATTGAGATGGCCGAGGCGGCGGGTATTGGGTATTCGCCTTGCACGGAGTCGTCGGCGCTGGCTGCTACAACCTATGGCGTGGGCGAGCTGATGCTCCGTGCGGTTCGTGCCGGGGCAAAGACTATCTATATTGGCTTGGGCGGCAGCGCCACCAACGATGGTGGCGCCGGTATGCTGCAGGCACTGGGCGCGCGTGTGGTCGATGATCAGGGCTGCGATGTCGCCCCCGGTCTTGCGGGCCTTGAACACGTGGCGAGCGTTGATTTGGCGCCAGTGCTTCGGGCGCTGAACGGCGCGCGTGTCGTGGTGCTTTCTGATGTCGAGAACCCACTCGTGGGGCGCCGCGGTGCGCTGGCAGTGTTCGGTGGACAGAAGGGTCTGCCGGCGGATGATGCCGAGGCGCTGGGCAAGTATGACAGCTGGATGGTCGGCTACGGCCGCCTGCTCGATGCGGCAATTACCGGGGTGCGGGCTCAGGGATTGTTGCGCCTGCCCGAGGGTGCGCGGACATTTTGCTCGGTGCTCGGCGTGCCCGGCGCGGGTGCTGCCGGTGGCTTGGGCGCGGCGTTACTGGCGCTCGGTGCGGAGCTACGCTCGGGCGTGGAGACGGTGCTCGATCTGATTGGGTTTGACGAACGCATGCGTGATGTCGACCTGGTCATAACGGGCGAGGGCAATATGGACGAGCAGTCCGCCGCCGGTAAGGCACCGGTGGGTGTGGCTCGCCGCGCCAAGCGATATGGCAAGCCGGTGGTTGCCGTCGTGGGCGGTCGCGCCGTCAACCTGGACGCGGTATATGGGCAGGGTATTGACTTGGTTTTGCCGATCTGCCGCAAGCCCATGCCCCTCGACCAGGCGCTCGGTGTGCAAGAAGCCACAACCAACCTCATCTGCGCCGGCGAGGCAGCCGCCCAATCCTACGACCTTGGCCGTATCTAAAACCCATCCCCTCGATAAGTTGCGGTGAAATACGGAGCGTTTTTGCCTTTAAGGGGCCAATTCAGTCCGTATTCCACCGCAACTTCGAGAATGGCCATTCGAGGTTGGCCGCCTTGTGCCTTGGGTCGGACCGTTTGCCACGAAATGCGGCCATCTACTACGTTAAACCGGCCACCTTCGACCATCCCGGAATTTGCAAAAACAAAACTGCAGGTAGAAAGCTTGCCGATTTTCGAAAAAGTCGGCTATGGTCGACCCCTGTGGCCTAAACGTAGTAGATGGGTCCTTTCTGTGGTGCGGCACCAAGCCGGTCATTTTGGGATGGGACTATTTTGACTACTCATTGGCTGCTCTGGCAATCGGGCTGCAAAAGTAGTCAAAAAAGCTCCGTCCCAAATTAGCTACCTTGCTCTGGCGGGCGGGAGCAGGTAAGATATACCGAGCGCCTAGCGCGTTCGATGGGTTCGGATGACGACATGTTCCGAATCTGGTCAGGTCCGGAAGGAAGCAGCAATAAGTAGATACTTTTGTGTGGGGGTATCTTCCATAGAGTGACTAGTAAGAGTTATACCATCTTTTTTAGAGGAGGAATATTCTTGGCATATACAGCATTATATAGAAAATGGCGACCTGAGACATTTTCTGAGGTCAAAGGACAGGATGCCATTGTAAAAACATTGAAAAATCAGGTGGCTACATCACATACAGCCCATGCATATCTTTTCAACGGCAC
>CAJLVJ010000081.1 GCA_905210085.1 uncultured Collinsella sp.
GAGATGGCCATCAGCTACCTGCGCGAGCGCGGTGTCAAGGATATCCGCATGCTGTGCATCGTCGCCGCGCCCGAGGGCCTCAAGTCACTGACCGAAAAGGACCCCGACGTACATATTTATACGTGCGCCATCGACGACCATCTCAACGAGGCCGCCTACATCGTTCCCGGCCTGGGCGACGCCGGCGACCGCATCTACGGCACGCTCTAGTCGCTGGGCTAAGACGGCCGCGGCTGCAAATACGAAGAAACGGTGCGCGCGGTCGAACAAAAGGCGACCGCGCGCACTCCTGTTAACGGACGTTTTGCGCTGAGGGGTTCGAAAAAACGTATTACCGTACCTGCGGCATAAAGAAGGCCTTAAGAAAACGTACAGGTGCGTATTAACCGTTTGTTTTACGGTTGTACTTTAGCGATTGGCTCGTACAATAGTCACCAATGTTTGGCGGGAACTGTCCTGTGAGGCGATAAAAAAGGAAAGTGAGGACGCCAGTGTTTCAGATAGCCGATCTGCTCGCTATCGTTGCAGGTGCCATCGCGGGCGCGATTGCCTTCCTTCCCTTTGTCTTTACGCTCAAGCCGGTTCTTGACGATAAGCAGAATGCGGACATGCTCAAGGGTATGGTGAGTCTGGCGGTCTCGGCAATCGCTCTGCTCGTCTTTACCTTGGTTGTGTTTGTGTTGTTCGGAGAGGCATTTCGCATGTTCCTCCTGGGCGAGGCGATCGGCTTCGTGGCCTTTATGGCCGCCTGCGCGGTTCGCGTCGCCAAGGCGCTGCGAGATCCTCATGAGGTCGAAAGGTAAGTCGTGGAAATTTTTGAAAAGCTGCCTGATGAGATTAATCATCTGGTCAGCGAGTTCAGCTCCACCCCTGTCGTGGGCGATCTGAGCTGCGGCATCACGCAGTACTCGTTTTGGCTGATCGTCTCCACGATCGTGCTCCTGATCGTCCTGGCCGTGTTCAAGAAGAAGCAGACCCTGGTTCCCAAGGGCTTCTTCGTCAACGGTTTTGAGTACATCATCGAGTACGTCGAGAACGATATCGGCAAGGGTGTCGTGGGTGAGAACTGGAAGAAGCACTTCCCGTTCCTGTGCTCGCTTTTCCTGTTCATCCTGATCAATAACATGATCGGCCTGATCCCGGGAATGAAGCCCGGCACCGGCGCAATCGGCTCCACCGCCGCACTCGCCATTTTCGCCTTCGTGTACTTCATCTACTACGGATGCAAGGCTCACGGCGTGATCGGTTACATCAAGAGCCTCGCCCCGCAGGGCGTGAGCTTCCCGATGAACGTGCTCGTGTGGGTCGTCGAGCTTTTCTCGACCTTCCTGCGCCTCATCACGCTCGCCGTCCGTCTGTTCTGCAACATGTTCGCAGGACACGTGGTCATGGGCTCGTTCGCCATCATGGCGAGCATGTTCATGCAGCCGCTGCTTCAGCAGGTTTCCGCGGCCCACGCCGTCGGCGCCCTGCCTTCGCTGGCCTGGCTTGCCATTCTCATCCTGATCTATGCGATCGAGCTTGTGGTCGGCGCCATCCAGGCTTACGTCTTCACGGTCCTTACCGCCGTGTATGTCTCCGAGGCAGAGGAGGTCGCGGAGGAGGAGTAGTCTTCCGTTCGCGCCTTAAAGGTAAGGCAATTCGTTAAACCGCCGGTGCCCGTACCCATGGAGCCCGGCAGTTATAAAAAGGTTATCCTGCGTGAAATAAGACACGCACGACAAAGGAGGAATCGTGGGAGTTATCGGTTACGGTCTCGGTGTTATCGGCGCTGGTCTTGCTATCGGCCTGTCTGCTCTGGGTGCTACGGGTGCTATGGCCCGTCAGCCTGAGGTCCAGGGCCGCGTGTTCACCGTCTTCATCATGGGCTCCGCTTTCGGCGAGGCTCTGGCTCTGATCGGCTTCGTTGTCGCGCTGATCGTTAAATAGCACGGAGCGTCAAGTATGAATCTTTCATCCCAGAAGAGCGCGATCGCACTCTCCGCGTCCGCGGCCGCGCTGCTCATGCCGGTTTCCGCGTTCGCCGAGGACGGCGCCGCCGGTGCGGACATCCTCATCCCTAAGATGGCGGAGTTCATCCCGGCGCTTATCGCCTTCCTGATTATCTGGATCGTGCTGGCCAAGGTCGCCCTGCCGGGCATCATGAAAACCATGGAGGAGCGCGGCAAGAAGATCGAGGAGAGCCTCGACGAGGCCGAGAAGACCAAGCAGGAGGCTATCGCCAAGCGCGCTGAGTCCGACTCGATCGTCACCGACGCCCGTCGTCAGGCTGCCGACATCGTTCTCGAGGCCCGTAAGGACGCCGAGTCCGAGCGTGCCCGTATCATCGAGGCTGCTCACAAGGAGGCCGAGGAGATCATCGCCAAGGCCCATACGACCGTCGAGGACGAGCGCAAGTCCATCTACGCCGGTGCCGCGAGCTCCATCGCCGACCTGTCCGTTGCCGTCGCCACCAAGATCGTGGGCGAGGCACTCGAGGACGATGTCGAGCAGAAGAAGCTCATCGAGCGCTACATCCAGGAAGCAGGTAGCCTGAATGCCGACTAGCCGCTATCAGGACAAGGTGCTCGAGACCTACGCGCGTTCCCTTTTGGAAGCCGCCAAGGCCGAGAACCATGTGTTCGAGGACCTCGAGATGATCGAGCGCTTGGCTTCTGCCAGCCCCGAGATCATCGCCGTGCTCGACACCATGTCCAAGCGCGACCAGCTCGACCTTCTTCCCAAGGTGGCAGCTGCCTTTAAGTATGTTGCCGAGGAAGACGAGGATGTAGTGGGCGTGACCGTCACCACGGCGATCCCGCTCGACGACGAGCTGCGTCAAACCATCACTAAGAAATGCGAGCAGGACTTCGGCCGCAAGGTATTCCTTATCGAGCAGGTCGACCCGTCTATCGTGGGCGGCCTGGTGCTCGAGGCCCGCGGCGAGCGTCGTGACATTTCCGTCAAGACGCAGCTGCGCATCGCGCAGGAGACCCTCGCAAACTCTGCTAATTCGTACGGAGGTGAAGCCTAATGTCCGAAACCCTCAATGCCCAGGATATCGCCAAGAAACTGCAGGAGCAGCTCACGAGCCTCTCCGCGACGGTCGATACGCATGAGGTTTCAACGGTCGACGAGGTAGGCGACGGCATCGCGCGCGTCTCCGGCCTCAAGAGCGCCATGGCAGGCGAGCTTCTGGAGTTCAAGAGCTCCGATACCGGTGAGACCGTCTTCGGCCTTGCCCAGAACCTTGACCGTGACGAGGTCGGCGCCGTTCTGTTCGGTGCCGTCGACTCCATCAAGGAAGGCGACGAGTGCCGCACCACTGGCCGCGTTATGGATATCCCCGTGAGCCGTGCCATGCTCGGCCGCGTCGTCAATCCGCTCGGCCAGCCCATCGACGGCCTGGGCGACATCGTCGCCACGCACCGTCGCCCCATCGAGTTCAAGGCTCCCGGCGTCATCGATCGTACCCCGGTGTGCGAGCCGGTTCAGACCGGTCTGCTCGCTATCGACTCCATGGTGCCTATTGGCCGCGGTCAGCGTGAGCTCATCATCGGTGACCGTAAGACCGGTAAGACCGCCATCGCCATCGACGCTATTCTCAACCAGCGCGGCAAGGGCATGGTCTGCATCTATGTCGCCATCGGCCAGAAGGCCTCCACGGTTGCCAACATCCGCGAGACCCTCGCTCAGCACGGTGCGCTCGACTACACCATCATCGTTTCGGCCACCGCTGCCGATTCCGCCCCTATGCAGTACATCGCGCCTATGGCCGGTGCCGCTATTGGCGAGTTCTTTATGTACAACGGCGAGGACGGCAAGCCCGCCAGCGAGACCAACCCCGGCGGCCACGTGCTCGTCATCTACGATGACCTGTCCAAGCAGGCTGTGGCCTACCGTCAGATGTCGCTGACGCTGCATCGTCCGCCCGGACGCGAGGCCTATCCTGGCGACATCTTCTACCTGCACTCTCGTCTGCTCGAGCGTGCCGTCAAGATGTCCAAGAAGAACGGTTACGGCTCCATGACGGCACTGCCGATCATCGAGACCCAGGACGGCGACGTCTCGGCCTACATTCCGACCAACGTCATTTCCATTACCGATGGTCAGATTTACCTGCAGTCCGAGCTCTTCTTCCAGGGTCAGCGCCC
>CAJLVJ010000082.1 GCA_905210085.1 uncultured Collinsella sp.
TCGTGAGCGTGCTGGGCTTTAAGCTGGCGAGCAAGCCGGCCGACCCCGAGCATCCATACGGCCATGGTCGCTACGAGTACCTCTCGGGTCTTGTCGTGGCGGCGCTCGTGCTTCTCATTGGCCTTGAACTGGTGAAGTCCTCGTTTGAGCGTATCATCCACCCCGAACCTGTCGAGTTCTCGCTTGCCCTGGTGGCAGTTCTCGTGCTTTCGATGGTTGTTAAGCTGTGGATGGCGGCCCTCAACCAAAAGCTCGGCGATCGCATTGAGTCCGAGACGCTGCATGCGACCGCGCAAGATTCCAAGAACGATGTCCTTGCCACGGGCGCCGTGCTGGCGTGCGCAATTGTTTCGCAGGTGACGCACATCAATCTTGACGCGTGGGTCGGCCTTGCCGTTGGCGCCTATATTGGCTGGAGCGGCTTTGAGCTTATCCAAGATACGGTGAGCCCGCTTTTGGGCCAGACGCCCGATCCTAAGCTCGTCGAGCATATCCGCAGCAAGATCATGAGCTACCCCGGCGTCTTGGGCGTCCATGACCTAATGGTTCACGACTACGGCCCAGGTAGGAAGTTCGCAAGCGCTCACGCCGAGATGGCAGCCGAGGTGAGCCCGCTGGAAAGTCACGACACGCTCGACAATATCGAGCAGGCGTTTAGGAACGAAGACGGCATGATTGTCACGCTTCACTACGATCCCATCGTGACCGACGATCCAAAGGTGGCGAGCATGCGCCTGCGTATCAACGCAATGGCTCAACAGATCGATAGCCGCCTTTCGATTCACGACCTTCGCTGCGTGCCGGGTCCCACGCACACCAACGTGATCTTTGACTGCGTGCGCCCCTCGGATCTGCAGATGAGTGCCGAAGACTTAAAGCATGCGCTGGCGAAACGTGTCGAATCCGAATATCCCAAGTCGATTGCCAAGATCACGATCGACGAAGACTACGTAGGCCATACCCACGAGTAGGGTTGTGCCGATAAAGCAAGTTATGCAGAAGGGGAGAGCATGAAGCGCCTATACCTACTCCGCCACGGCCAGACGGAATTCAACGTCAAAAAGCTCGTCCAAGGTCGTTGCGATTCACCGCTCACCGATTTGGGCCGTCAGCAAGCCGGGATGGCAGCCGCATGGCTCAAAGCCCACAACGTCGTTCCCGACAAAGTGGCCTCATCACCCTTAGGCCGAGCCATGGACACAGCTCAGCGCGTCGCATGCGAGCTCCTCGGCCCGGACGCAGCAGTCGAGCCCTGCGAAGGCATCATCGAGCGCTGCTATGGAACCTTCGAGGAAGGTCCCCACGACGCATTGCCTACCGACGTCTGGGATCCCGGCGAGGATTTGGTCCCCTTCGGTGGAGAAGGAAGCCGCGCGCTGCAAGAGCGCATGGTAGACACTCTCACCAATATCATGGGCGCCGAGGGCATCGAAACCCTCCTGGCAGTAAGCCACGGCAGCGCCAGCCGCCAATTCATCAAAGCTGCAGTCCCAGAGGGCTTCGAGCTCCCAACAAAACTCCCCAACTGCGCCATCATGATCTTCGATTTTGACGATACGCGAGAAGAGGACGATACGCCCCACTGCAAGTTCACCTTGCAAAAAATTGTGGATCCCCAACAAAGTTATTAGCTGAGCGAGCAGAGTTAAGCAGACATCAACGTGTCGTCTCCCGAGCTTGGCAGAGGGGCGGCGAAATATATTAAGTTTGTCGCGAGTTCCGCACGCAAAGGAAAGCACTTAATGTGCTTTCCGTCTTGCGCAGGACTGTAGAGCAGCAAACTTAATATATTTCGCCGCCCCTCCGACTAGCCCAGGCGACTCCACGCGCTTTACCTGCGTAAACAATGTGAGTGAAATATGAATCTCGATGGATACGCCCGCAGCCGTGTATACTAAACAGCTGTGTGTAACCAGGGGAGTATTCTGGCTGGACAAAATGCCTGCTTAATAGGGTTGTCAGGTAGTCCGGGCGAAATACAAGGCTGGGGAGCACGTCGTGTAAGTAGTGGTCCTCTAGGGGCGTACGCTCGGTGGTGTACGCATTGTCCCAAGACCACGCGAGAGTTGGGATCATATCTTGATCAGCATGATTCTCGGCCGCAAGATTGGCATGACCCAGGTTTGGGACGAGGACGACAACGTCGTTCCCGTCACGGTCATCCAGGCTGGCCCCTGCGCTGTCTCGCAGGTTAAAACTCAGGCAACCGACGGCTATGACGCCGTCCAGATCGGTTTCGGCGACATCAAGGCCAAGAACGTGAACAAGCCCATGGCTGGTCACTTCGCCAAGGCTGGCGTCGAGCCTGTCCGTTTCCTTCGTGAGGTCCGCGTCGAGAACGGCGAGGAGCACAAGGTCGGCGAGGTTGTCACCGTCGCTGATTTCGCTGATGTCGAGAAGGTCGACGTCATCGGTACCTCCAAGGGTAAGGGCTTCCAGGGTCGCATCAAGCGCTGGGGTCAGCGCCGCGGTCCTATGACGCATGGTTCTCACTTCCAGCGTCACCCCGGTTCTATCGGTCAGTGCGCCTATCCTGCGCGCGTCCTCAAGGGCGTCAAGATGGCCGGTCACATGGGTAACGAGCGCGTTACCGTCAAGAACCTTTCCGTTGTCCGCATCGATGCCGAGCAGAACCTCATCTTGGTCAAGGGCGCTGTCCCGGGTGCCAAGAATGGTCTCGTCGCCATCCGTATGGCCTAAGGGCCCAGCCCATTTAGCCCAGCGTCATACCAAGGAGAACACTTAAATGGCAAAGTTTGAAGTAAAGAACAGCGAGGGCAAGAAGGTCGCCGAGGCCGAGCTCGCCGCTGAGGTGTACGGCATCGAGCCGAACATCCACGTTATGCACCACATCGTCAAGTGCCAGATGGCCTCTTGGCGTCAGGGCACCCAGTCCGCTAAGGGCCGCTCTGAGGTTTCCGGTGGCGGCAAGAAGCCTTGGCGTCAGAAGGGCACCGGCCGTGCCCGCCAGGGTTCCATCCGTGCTGCCCAGTGGCGTCACGGTGGCGTTGTCTTCGCCCCCAAGCCCCGTTCCTACACCAAGCGTATGAACAACAAGGAGGTCAAGCTGGCTATGCGCTCCGCGCTGTCCGCCAAGCTGGCCGATGGCGAGCTCGTGCTCGTCGACGACTACGGCTTCGAGAAGCCTTCCACCAAGGCTGCCGTCGCCATGCTCAAGGCTCTCGGCCTTGAGGGCAAGCGTCTGACCATCATCGTTCGCGATGAGGACGTCAACGCCTACCTGTCGTTCCGCAACATTCCCAAGACGTTCATCATCACCGCTGACGAGGCCAACACCTACGATCTCGTCAACAACAACGCCGTGCTGATGCCCGCCGACATCGCCGCTCACTTCGGGGAGGTGCTTGCATAAATGACCGCCCACGAGATTATCATCCGTCCGATCGTGTCCGAGCGTTCCTTCTCCGGCATGGAGCTGAACAAGTACACGTTTGAGGTCGCCAAGGATGCTAACAAGTATCAGATCAAGGACGCTGTCGAGGAGATCTTCGGCGTCAAGGTCGTTCGCGTGAACACCCTGACGGTCAAGCCCAAGACCAAGCGCGTGCGCTATGTCGCCGGCAAGACCCGTTCTTGGAAGAAGGCCATCGTCACGCTGGCCGAGGGCGACACCATCGAGGTCTTTGGCAACCAGGCCTAAGACTCGCTGCTGTTGAGTGAGCTCATGCCTCCCAAATAGGGGAGGCGAGAGCTCAAGGTTTTGGGCGTATAAAATGGACACGCCCGGAACCGTGTATATGTCCGGTGTCATCGCACCCGAGGCAGAACCTCGAATCCCTGTCTGCGATGGCTAACGGATTCCTATTGAAAGGGATTGTAATGGCTGTAAAGCACCTTAAGCCGACCTCCGCTGGTAGGCGTTGGCAGACGATCTCCGATTTCTCCGAGATCACCTGCACCAAGCCCGAGAAGTCTCTTCTCGAGCCCCTGCCCAAGAAGGCCGGTCGTAACAACAACGGCCGCATCACCACCCGCCACCAGGGCGGCGGCGTGAAGCGTCGTTACCGTGTAATCGACTTCAAGCGCAACAAGGACGGCGTGCCCGCCAAGGTTGCCACGATCGAGT
>CAJLVJ010000083.1 GCA_905210085.1 uncultured Collinsella sp.
GTGCCGCGCATCATGGAGGAGATCAAGTCGATGCTCCACCTCGACGTTATGACCGCCACCGGCAAGACTCTCGGCGAGAACCTCGAGGACCTCAAGAATAACGGCTATTACGAGAAGTGCGGCCGTTACCT
This sequence comes from uncultured Collinsella sp., assembly GCA_905210085.1. Lineage (GTDB taxonomy): Bacteria > Actinomycetota > Coriobacteriia > Coriobacteriales > Coriobacteriaceae > Collinsella. The sequence goes on from CAJLVJ010000083.1 coordinate 132, forward strand.
GGAGAAGTGGAACCTCAAGCGCGAGGACATCATTCGCCCGTTTGACCAGGCTTTCGGCACCGATGGCTCCATCGCCATCCTTCACGGCAGCCTTGCCCCCGAGGGCGCCGTCGTCAAGCACACCGTCGTTCCGCGTGAGATGTTCCAGGCTACGCTCAAGGCCCGTCCGTTCGACTGCGAGGAGGACGCCATCCGCGCCGTCCTGACGCACGAGGTCAAACCCGGCGATGCTGTCATCATTCGCTATGAGGGCCCCAAGGGTTCCGGAATGCCCGAGATGTTCTACACCACTGAGGCTATCGCCAGCGATCCCGAGCTGGGTGCGAGCATTGCCCTGATCACCGATGGCCGCTTCTCCGGCGCCTCCAAGGGCCCGGCTATCGGACACGTTTCGCCCGAGGCTGCCGTGGGCGGCCCGATTGCCCTGATCGAGGAAGGCGACCTGATCCAGATCAACATCCCCGAGCGCTCGCTGTCCATCGTGGGCATCGCCGGCAAGGAGATGGAGCCGGCCGAGGTCGACGCCGTCCTGGCCGAGCGCCGAGCCGCTTGGAAGCCCAAGGCTAATCGCTATACCTCCGGCACGCTCAAGTTCTTTACCGAGCATGCAGTTTCCGCCATTCAGGGTGGCTACATGGAGTAGCGCCCATGCGCATCAAATATCTCCTCTCATAGATGCGCGGCACAAAGAGCCTCGAGCCACGTCACCGGGGCGCGTTGTTCAGCGCCGCCGGGGCGCTCCACTCAAACGACAAGAGACGTCTTACGCAAGCGCCCGCGTCCGTGGATAAAACCACGGGCGTGGGCGCTTCACTTTATTCCCAGCCGCTTTATTCCCAGCCCTTCCACACGTCAGGCTCGTAGCCAACGGTTGCCTGGCGGCCGTTGCGAACGATGGGCTCACGAAGAATCTGCTGGTTATCGAGCACCTTTTCGAACTTCTGGTCGGCAGCAAGATACTGTACGAGCGCAACCGTGTCGGCATCTTTCGCCTTTGGATCGATCACAGCGTCGATCCCGCCGACGGCGCGCGCCACGCTTTCGAGCTCGCCTTTGCTCATCCCCTTTTCCTTCAAGTCGATGAACTGGAACTTCACACGACGTTCCTTGAAATAGCGCTGCGCCTTCTTAGTATCGAAGCTTTTCTTCGTGCCGAATATCTGGATGTTCATACGTACCGCCTTCGCTCAATTCTCGTCCGTCCATGATACGACAAGGGAGCCGAGCAAAAACAGAGCAGGCGGAGATGGAGGAGGACGGCGACCGACCGTCGGCAAGAGTCGGCCGGATCGGACTGGCGCCCAGCGCGCGCCGGCGACACGCTCGCAGCTGCACACATAGCCGATGTACAAGCTCGCCGCAGCGTTCCCTCGCCCCGCGGTGTGGCGATAGAGAAGCACGCCACCCGTCAACGATGGCGCCTCGGTGAAGAAAATCAACGTCTGGGTTACATCCCTTGAAAGGGGCGAAGACGGCTGCTAGAATACCTCCCCGCTATGAAGGATTTGACCAAAGCATACATCGCAATTCGGCGGCCCCTGGTATACGGGGCCTCTCCTGTTGTTCCCCAAGTGCGCTCTGAGCAGCCGCTTTCTTCCTGTCGTATCTGATGCACGCATAGCACGTGCATGTTATTTCGCCCGTGGGCCGGCGCGCCTTCGGCGAAGAATCGAATAGATACGAAGGAAGCTTATGTCTGATAATTGTACGGTCGCGCCCGCCAATGGGCGCATTACCGGTACCCAGATCCGCATCGTCGCGGTCGTCGTCCTGGGTGCCTTCTTGGCGCTACTGAACCAAACGGTGATGTCGCCTGCGCTGCCGGTCATCATGTCCGATTTCGCCATCGATGCCTCGACTGCCCAGTGGATCATGTCCATATACCCGCTGGTGAGCGGCATCATGGTCCCCGTTTCGGCGTTCCTTATCGACAAGTTCAGCACCCGCGCGCTATTCTTCGGGGCGACGCTGGTGTTCGCGCTGGGCACGCTGCTGTGCGCCGCAGCCCCTGATTTCCTGTTCCTCATCATCGGTCGCGTGTTGCAAGCGGCGGGCTCAGGCGTGCTCATGCCGCTTGTCTCGGTGGTTCCCATGCTGGTGTTCCCCGTCGAGAAACGAGGAACGGCTATGGGCATGGCGGGCATCGTCATGTCGGCGGGTCCCGCGGTCGGCCCCGTCGTAGGCGGCGCGGTGATCGACACGTACGGCTGGCGCACCATGATCGGCGCCATCGTCCCCCTCGCAATTCTCGTGCTGGTGCTGGGCGTGTTCATGCTGAAAAACGTGGGCGAGCTGAAGAACCCCAAGCTCGACCTGCCCTCGGTCGTCCTCTCCACCATCGCCTTCGGCGGACTTCTCTACGGGTTCTCGAGCGCCTCGTCGATGGGTTGGGGCAACCCCGTGGTGCTCGGCTCGATCGTCGCGGGTGTCGTGTGCTTGGTGCTGTTCGTCGTACGCCAGGGCAAAATCGAGGACCCGCTGCTTCAACTGGGCACGCTCAAGACGCGCGAGTTCCGCGTGGCCGCCATCATCGTCACGCTCATCAACGCCGCATGCCTGGTCACCAACACGCTGTTGCCGTTGCTGCTGCAAACCTCGCTTGGCGCTTCGGCCTTCGAAACCGGCATGGCCATGCTTCCCGCCGCGGCGGTGGGCATCATCATCAGCCCTATCTCCGGCGTGGTGTTCGACAAGTTCGGTCCGCGTGCCATCTCGATCGTCGGCCTGGCCCTCATGACCGGCGCCCTGTTCCTGCTCTCGCTTTCGACGGTAAACACGCCCATCTTGGTGGTTGCGCTGTTCTGCATGCTGCAGTCCGCCGGCCAGTCGCTCGCGAACATGCCGGTGAACACATGGGGTGTCAATGCCTTGAAAAATGACATGATCGCCCACGGCAACGCCATCGCGAACACCGGCCGCCAGGTCGCCGGCGGTTTGTGCACGGCGCTCATCATCACGGTCATGACAAGCGTCACCGCGTCGGCCGGCGTCGATGCGAGCATCCAAGTAGCCACCGCCGTGGGCGCGGGCGTCGCTTACAAGGTGTGCGCGGCAATCGGCCTCGTTTCCCTTATCTGCGCCATATTCAGCGTGCGCACCAAGAAAACCGCACCGAAAACGAAGGAGGCATAAGCGATGTCCGAGATTCTGTCCGAGCGCATCCCGCTCGAGCTCGAGGGGACGCCCGTTTCGAGCATCATGATTGAAGAGCCGTTCACCTGCACGCAGGATTGCACGATTTCCGACGTGGTGCGCATGCTCGCCGAAAACGAGGTGAGCAGCATGCCCGTAATCGATGAGCGCAACCAGGTGGTCGGGTTCATCTCCGACGGCGATGTCATGGGAGCCATCGCGCAGCATCGCGCTCACACCATCTTCACGGGCGGCGACGCGTCCATGCTGTACTTCGACGATCAGAGCCTTGAGCAGCGCATCGAAGACCTGAAGGATCGCTGCGTCATGGATTTCGCGACGCGCCAGGTAGTGTGTGCCCGTCCCGAGCAGAGCATCGCCCGCGTCGCCGCGCTGCTGGCGAAGAAGAAGTTCAAGAAGCTTCCTGTGGTTGATGACGAGGGCAAACTCGTGGGGGTCATCCGCCGCTCCGCCATCACCAAATACATCTTCGGCATCCTTTTCCAATAGGGGCAGGTCGCACTTGAGGCGAACATCTCGAGGCATCGAGCCAGCAACTGGACCAGACAACCTTGACACGCACGCGCTTTCCCTCGATGCTTCGGTAAGGGGAGCTGCGAAAATCGCAGCACGGGTGATCGGCGCCGCGCCCCCGAAGGCAAAAGCGAACACGGGAGCGATACGATGGGAAAAGTCCTGGACGAAGATTTGGTTTATGAGATTCTCTCCGTCGTGGCAGAGATTCCGGCGGGATGCGTCGCCTCGTACGGTCAGATAGCGCGCCTCATCGGCAGGGAGAAAAACTCTCG
>CAJLVJ010000084.1 GCA_905210085.1 uncultured Collinsella sp.
GTTCGGTCCCGCTAGGACGGACCAGCAGCCACGTGTCATCCTCGAATGCCAAACGCAAGCCATCCATATGGCTAACGTTTTGCGGCACCTTGCCACAAATCGACTTGGGGTTTACGCCCGGCAGCAGGGTTCGTAACGTTTCGGCATCTTCGGCCTCAAGGCGTAAATCGCGTCGACCGTAACTCGTCTTACCAAAACTGTCCTCGAGTTGGTCGACCAGAACGCCCAAAGGCGCGTCCGTCTTTGCCATAAGCTCACACAGAATCAGACAGGCGAGGATTCCATCGCGCTCGGGCATATGCGCGGCAATGCCGATACCACCGGCTTCTTCGCCGCCTATGAGGACGCCGCCCTTCTTCATCTCTGCCGCTATATATTTAAAACCGACTGGTTTGACGGTCACGCGGCAGCCAAGCGCATCGGCAATGCGGCGCACGAGCGTCGAGCATGAAAGATTGACGACGACGCGCCCCTTCAAATTACGAAATTGAACCAAGTCGCCCAAAACGAGCGCCATGATCTGATGCGGATGTATATATCTGCCGCGCTCGTCAACCGCGCCGATACGGTCAGCGTCGCCGTCGGTCACCAGGCCAGCGCAAGCTCCGTCCTCGATAACCGTGCGCTCGCAAGCGTCCACCCACGGCTCAACGGGGTCGGGGCAGATATCTTCTTGGTCAGACGCCTGCCCGGCGTGAATCTCGTGCACCTCAACGCCAAGCTCGCGCAGCAAGTCGGCTAGATAGCCCTGGGCTGCGCCGCCCATGGGATCGACAACCACGCGCAGGTGCGCGGCGCGGATGGCTTCGGCATCGACAAACGATGCCACCGTCTGCATATAGTCAGGAATGATATCCGCGGTGCGATATTGCCCCTCGATCCCCATTGGCTCGGGAGCCATGGTCTCTTCGAGCTCTTCGATGACATCCTGGTTGGCGGTCGAGCCGTCACCCATGCGAATCTTGAGGCACAGATAGCCCTGCGGATGATGGGACCCCGTCACCATGAGCGCGCCGCACGCCTCACCGTCATAAGCCGCCGCCCACGTAAGGGCAGGGGTCGGGACAGGTCGCGAAGCGAGCACGGCGTCTAGCCCGTGCGCCGCTAGCACGCCCGCCGCAAGCTCAGCGAACTCGCGCGCCAGGGGCCGGGTGTCGAACCCTATATATACCGTTTTGCCCGGATTGGTCTTTTGCCACAACTCGCCGACGGCATCGGCGATACGGGCAACGTTATCGGCAGTGAAGTCCTCATCGACGCGAGCGCGCCAACCGTCAGTTCCAAAATGAATTATCGCGCACACGCGCAGACACCTCACAGTGTTTGGATCATGGTACGCATGGGGTATACCCGCAACATGCACTCGGCAACCTGCCGGCACCAGCATTCACCATTTGGGCAAATGCTGCCGAGGACATGCAGGCAATAAAAAAACTGCCCCGTATGGAGCGGTTTTGCCCTTTATATATCGAGCGCCTCGGCCATCGCTGCCGTAGTGATTGCCGTGGTTCCACAGCAACTGCCCATCATTGCGGCACCGGCATGTCTCCATTCGATGCATGCGCGCGCGAAAGCTTCGGGGTTCTCGTGCCATACGGGGCCATCCTGAGTCTGGACCGGATCGCCTACGTTGGGACGCACCGTGACGGGAGTAGTCGCCGATGCAACCATCCTGGGCACCGCCGCGTTCGCGGCCGCAAGCGAACAGCAATTAACACCAACCGAGTTTGCGCCGTGTTTTTCGGCGTACAAAACGGCTGCCTCGATGTTGAGGCCATCGCCCAACAGGTCGCCTTTATCGTCAACGACAAAACTCACCAGAACAGGCATGCCGTCGGCGGCGTCTCGGGCGCCGGCAAGCATGGGCTGCAAATTACGGATAGACGTCACCGTCTCGATCAGCAGACCGTCAACACCAGCATTGAGCAAGGCGTGCGCCTGTTCGCGCGCAATGCCTCGGATTTCACGATACTCGGCAGAGTCCTCGGCAAACCACTCAATACCGATCGGGCCCATCGAGCCCAGCAGCAGCTGAGGGTGCGCCTGGCGGGCATCGTCGACAGCCCCGCGATTGACCTCCGCCACGGACGGCGCAATCTGGTCGTGCTTGAGGGCATAGCTCGATGCCTGAAAGGTGTTGGTAATGAGCACCTGCGCGCCGGCGGCGACATACAAGCGATGGATACGAGAAACGGTCTGCGGCTCTGCCAGATTCCAAAACGCCGGTGGAATGTCGGCGGCATCGTACTCACTCAACAGAACACTGCCCATGGGACCCTGCGCCAACAAGGTCTCGCTCGACAAGCGGCGCGTAAGTTCCTCGGCACCAAAGCGGTTGTAATAACTCGTATCCATAATATATCCCGCTATTCCTCGACGCTGATTCCCTGCTTTTCGAGATAGGCGAGCCAGCGGTTCATCGTGTCCTCGGAAAGCGCATGCTCCATCATGCAGGCCTCGGAATCGGCTCGCTCAAATTCGACACCGAGCTCCTGAACCAAAAACGTGCGGATGAGGCGATGACGGTACCAGATAGCCGTACCAACCTCGCGGCCGCGATCGGTCAGGACTACCTTGCCGTAGTGCGATTGCTCGACAAGTTCGGATGCCTTGAGCGCCGAAACCGCTTTATTGACCGATGCCTTGGAGACGCCAAGGCGCTGCGCGATGTCGACCGATCGCACGCCGTTGGTTTCCCCCTCTTCGCTTTCAATGCGAACCATGCACTCCAAGTAGTCTTCGTTCGCCACCGTCAGATGTAGTTCGCGCGAGCTATTTGTCGTATCCATGATCTTCCGTCCCTTCTGCATTCAATGGCTGATTCTACCCCATCCAAGCGTCGTGGTATGCCGTGGCATACCGTGCTAGAGTTCTTGTTGCACACGACGACCAAGATTGGAGCGGTCTTTATGGAAAACACCACCACGAGCCCCGATGTCCTCGAGCGCTTTTTGCGCTACGTCCAGATCAACACGCAGTCCGAGGATGCAAACTGCGACCAGGTACCCTCGAGCGCCGTTCAGTTTGACCTTGCCAACGTACTGGCTGAAGAACTGCGCGAGCTTGGTGCGGAAGATGCCCACGTGACCGAGCACGCCTATGTCTGCGCGCATATCCCAGCAAGTGCGGGCGCTGAGGACAAGCCCGCCCTGGGCCTGATCGCCCATCTCGACACCACCGAAGTTGCACCGGGCGCCGGCGTGAAGCCGCACATCGTGCACTACGAAGGCGGCGACCTGGTCTGCGGCACGGTTGACGGTAAACCCGTTGCCATGAGTACCGCCAAGCTTCCCGCCCTGAACGACCTCGTGGGTGAGGACCTGGTCTGCAGCGATGGCACCACGCTGCTGGGCGCGGACGACAAGGCAGGCGTCGCCGAGATCATGTCGCTTGTCGCGCGTATCGCTCAGGACCCTTCTTTGCCCCATCCCGCACTCGGCATTTGCTTCTGCCCTGACGAGGAAATCGGCCACGGAGCCAAGCTGTTGGATATCGCTACCTTTGGCTGCAAGTACGCCTACACGGTCGACGGCGGCCCCATCGGCGAGCTGGAGTGGGAGTGCTTTAACGCCGCCGAGGCGACCGTCCGCTTTGAGGGCCAGTCCATCCACCCGGGCGACGCTAAGGGCCGTATGGTCAACGCAGGCAATCTGTTCTGCGACTTCAACGCGTTGCTCCCCTACGTGCAGCGCCCGGAGTATACGGAAGGCTACGAGGGCTTTTATCACCTTGAGGGTGTATCTGCGACCGTCGATCACGCCACAGCGCGCTATATCGTCCGCGACCATGACGCCGCCAAGTTCCAGCAGAAACTCGACCTTATTGATGCCGCCGCCTCGATGCTCAACCAGCGTCTGGGTGAGGAGCGCGTGACGGTCGAGATTAAGCAGCAGTATCGAAATATGGCCGAGATCGTTCGTGACTATCCCGAGCTTATTGATGTTGCCAAGGAAGCCTACCTTGCCTGCGGCGTTGAGCCCCAAGTGCTGCCGATTCGTGGCGGCACCGACGGCGCTCAGCTGTCGTTCCGCGGTCTGCCCTGCCCCAACCTTTCCA
>CAJLVJ010000085.1 GCA_905210085.1 uncultured Collinsella sp.
CCGCCGAAGCTGAAAGGCAGATTGCCGCTCTGGCGGGCTTGCAGCGTCGGCTGGTTACGCGGTTTGGTAAAACCGCGTAACTCTAAAGCTCCGTTACTTCAACGTTGTTGTAGATCTCGTCCCAGCGGTCCATGACCAGGTGGCCGGTCTTGGAATCCATGGCGTTGAGCTTGCCGCAGGTATTGGCGGTCTTGAGCACCGTAACGTCGTCGGCACCAGCAGCAATCGCATGCGCAAAGCCGGCGATGGTCGAGTCGCCGGAACCCGTCGCGTTCACAGCCGCAATCGCGGGCGTCTTGGCGCGGAACGCACGACCCTCATGGAAGCCCACCGAACCGGCAGCGCCCATCGAAACGACAACCCAGGGAATACCGGCAAAGCGGTCATCGGCGGCAAGCGCCTCGCGCAGGGCATCGACATCATCGGTCGTAAAGGACGTACCCAGCAGGCCGTTAATCTCGGTCAGGTTGGGCTTTACGAGCTCAGGCTTAGCGTCGGACTCCAGCGCGGCCTCCAGCGATGCACCCGAGGTGTCGAGCAGCACCTTGGCGCCCGCCTTCTCGGCGATCTTGACGAGCTCGGCATAGTAGCCGGCATCGACGCCGCGCGGCAGCGAGCCCGAAAGCGTCACAACGTCCGCCTTCGCTGCAAGCTCGGTAAACTTGGCCGTAAAGGCCTCGAGCTCGGCCGGGGCGATCTGCGGGCCGCTCTCCAAAAGCTCGGTCTGATTACCCTCGTGCAGAATATTCAGGCAAATGCGCGTCTCACCGGCGATGGGCACAAATTCGTTCTTGACGCCGTCAGCATCCATAAGCTCGGCCATATAGGCACCCATGTGGCCGCCAAGCAGGCCAGTCGCGAGCACGTCGTCGCCCAGCTGCAGCAACACGCGGCTCACGTTGAGGCCCTTACCGCCAGCGGTCTTTTCGGGCGTCACGCGGTTCACGTCGTCGATGATCAACTTGTCGAGCTGATAGCGCGTATCAATCGACGGGTTCATGGTAACGGTCAGAATCATGTTGGACTCCTGTTTAGAAAACCGGCCCGCGCCCCATCACAGAAACGCGAGCCGTCAATTAAAAAGCTGCAGAATGCCGGGTACCGCCAAAAACGAAGCACCCAAGCTCAGCAAGCAAAAGTGTTATCAGAGCGGCTCGCCCGCCAGATGGCTTCGCAGCGTCGACTGGTCTGGCGTTCGGTAGAACGCCGGAACCTCCTTAGTCATGGTATTCGCCGCGGTCCCACTTCTCCAGGAACTCGTCAAAGAAGTGCGGGTCAGCCTGAGCCTCGGCATCGGCCTTGTTGCAGGCATCGATCTTGGCGATCAGGGCATCGTGCTCGGAAGTCTTCTCGTAGGGCTCCTCCAGGAAGGCAAGCATGATATCGGCCATCAGGAACTCGCCGGTGATCTTGCCGCCAAAGCCCACGATGTTGGCGTTGAGCTCGCGACGGGCATACAGGGCAGAGGTCATGTCGCGGACCAGGGCGCAGCGGGCGCCGGGAACCTTGTTGACGGCGTTGGTGATGCCGATGCCGGTGCCGCACAGGGCCACGCCAAAGTCGGCCTTGCCGCTGGCAACAGCCTCGCCCACGGCCTTACCGTAGATGGGATAGTGCGTACGGGTGTGGCTGTAGGTGCCGCAGTCGAGCACCTTGTAGCCAGCCTGCTCCAGGCGGTCGGCCAGATAGATCTTCTCGTCCGTAACGATATGGTCGCAACCGATTGCGATGGTCTTCTTCATCAGAACGTCCTTTCGTCTGAATTCACAAGTTGAGGTAGAAGTTCGAGTTCTCGGTGGCTCTCGTTAGGCCATCTTATTGAGCATGTCGACACGGATCTGGTGACGGCCGCCGGCGTACTGGGCACGCAGGAACTCGCGGGCGATCTTCTTGGCGACCTCGGTGCCCACAACGCCCGGGCCCATGGTGACCATGCGCGAGCCGTTGTGCTCGCGGGTCATGTAGGCGGAACGCTCGTCGGAAATGTTGGCGACGACCATGCCCTTAATCTTGACGGCGGCCATATAGGAGCCGACGCCGTACTTATCGAATGCGAAGCCCTGGGAATCCTTGTGCTCCAGCAAGTCCTTGGCAACGGCGGTCGCGGAATCGACAAAGTCCGCGGCAGGGGTCTCGGAATAGTCAACGACCTCGTGACCGTCGGCGATGAGCATCTCCTTGATGGACTCCTTCATCGACATACCGTCGGCATCGGAAGCGATTACAACCCTCATGACATCCTCCTTGAGAGATACGCAGGTGCGTAGTTCCTGTTTGGAAGTGTTGAATCGCGTTCAGGTCCGGGCATCTGAATGTGCGGTTCTTCACTGTTCATGTTTATTTGAACATATTCGAACAGCAACTGCAACAACTATTTGTTTATCTTTGTTCTTTTTTGAACAAATACCGTTCACGGATGATTGCTGACCGTTTGGGCCCGGCGCGGACGTAGCGCCCATGTGTTCAACAAACAAAGAGGGCGGCCGAGAACGCATCTCGGCCGCCCTTCGGCGGTATGCCCCGGTATATACAGCTGTTTTAGCTACTCGAACTGCCCACCCTTTTTGGCGTGCTTGGACGGAGCACTCAGAAAGCGGCCCGTCAAATAGTTCGCCGGGCCGGAAATATCAATCCCCAGCAGTACGTGACCCAGCCACAGAAACGCTGCGAGCACCAGCAATGGAATCACGCACGAAGTCACGATCATCACGATGACGCCTTCGATTAGGTCGGTCACCTGCTGCACAATCTCGTCGGTCATCTGCTTGGCGCCACTGGTCACCGACGCGACGAGACCCGAGGCGCCGTCGGCAAGCTGCTCAAGCACGTTCTTGGGCTCTGCGGACTCGGTCTTTTTCTTGCTTGTTTTGGAGCTATCGCTATCTGCCGCACTCGCAGCGTCGGTCGCCTTTTGCTCGGCCGCCTCGATGCTCACTCGATACGTTTCGTCGACCTTTTGCGACACCCATACGCTTGCAGGCACCAAGGCCATTCCGATCATGGAGACCACCAGCACGCGAGTCGCCACGCGGCGTAGGACGGCGCTCGTGCTCCAGCGTCCGTGAATGCCAAGCGACACCGCAAAGAGCACCAACGCAAACGGGATTAAGATGCCCAAGCCAACCGACCACAAAATGGTCAGCAGATATTTCTCGAGGTAGAGCACGGCAAGCACGATGCCCAGGTTACCCGAAAGCTGTGCAAGCTGCTCGGCGACTGGCGTTCCCGTATCGCCCGGCAGCGCAGTGATACCCGCAGATAGGGCGACGCACGAAGTCGTGAGCGCCAAAACATTGCCCTTCTTTTGATCGATGACCTCGATGGTGGAGTCCCAAGTCTTGGTATCGGCAAAATGCGGACGAGCTACAAAGCTCGACAACAGCGCCAGTACCACGAGCGCAACGATGATACCGATCTGCAGCTTTTTATTTGCGCACACGACATCGGACAGGCTGGGCTGCAGCTCGGTTACCGTCGTGTGCTCGGTTATCTGGACAGAACGCCCATGAGCCATCTCGCGCGCGTCTCTCTTTTGAATCGATCCATTGTCCGGCATTTGGATACCTCCTCATTCCGGCCTGTATTGCGGATGGAATTATACCCACCCAGTAAAAAGCCGAACGGCAGGCGGCGCACCAGGCTGCTGCATGACCCGCCCGCCATGAAATGGGCCTATCTACTACGTTTAACCGCCTATCTCCGACCATGCCACAAAGCGAAAAACCAAAACCGCAGGTAGAACGCCTGCAGTTTTTCATGAAACGTAGTTGTGTTCGGGGGTACCGGGTTAAACGTAGTAGATGGGCCAATTTCGTGGCGAGTACTGCTAACCGATCCTCCGGGGACGGGAAAAGCGGGGCATTTTGGCCTGTCGACCCCTATTTCGCCGCAACCTAGATAGGTGGGATACAGAAAAAGCCCTGCTGCGGATATGAACTGCGCCCCAAATCTTGGACGCCCTAAATAGCGACTAGGCCGCGAGGGCCT
>CAJLVJ010000086.1 GCA_905210085.1 uncultured Collinsella sp.
CCGACGTTCTCTTTGAGCCGGCGCTGACCGCGATTGAGCAGGATCCTGGTGTCCTCGCGGAGCATGCTTTTGGCTGCATGTCCAAGCGTCTTGCCGGTAGGGGCGGTAGACGTGCCGAAGAGGTCGTTCTGGAGCCGGCGCTTATCGTTAAGGACAGCGTGCTTGACCTTACCGAATATAGCTAAGCGCACTTGTTTGTTTGCATAGATTGCATGCGGAGTGTCCGCTATTTGCCGGCGGGGCCGGGGTGCCTGCTTTGTTTTGAGAAGTTCGCGAAGCCAACCTCTCAAAACAAAGCAGGCACCCCGGCCCTCGTCCGTAAGCTCTTCCGCTGGGCGAGTCATAGACGCCGCGCACCGATCTACTAAAGCATGAGCTTGAAATTGGTGCTATATTCGGCTTGAGTTGTTTAATGCTAGTACGGGAGGCTGATATGGGGCTGTTCAAGAAGAAAAACCCGCAGGATGCCTTTGATCCCGATGTGTTTACCATCACGGATACGATTTTGGACCCGCCGCGGTTTACGTTTTTGCCGGCTATCTACCAGGACGCCACGCGTCGCAAGTGGGCCGTGCATCAGCGCGGCGGCGAGCCGAAGATTTTTGACTATGCGGACGTGTTGCAGTGCGAAGTAGCCGAGGCGGGCGATCCGGAGGCCGAGGAAGTGACTTCAAAACAGGAATTTGCCCAGCGTATCCTGGCAAATCCCGCTAAGGCGGCAAAAATGAATGCTGCCAAGCGTAATATGTGTCTTGGTATGGGCGTTGTTGTGGCGGTTCAGACGGGAAAAGACGAGGTTTCCAAATTAGAGATTCCCGTTATGACCGACGAAGTCAAACGCGATTCAAGTCTATATAAGTCGTATCGGAATGTCGCCGAGAAGATCAAGGCCGAATTTGATGCCATGGGAGGGCTGGCCTAATTTTGGCGGCATACGTTTCTGAATGAGGAGTCTGTGCAATGGCAGGCGAATCTTATGCAATTCCCCCCAAAGATCGTGCTGTTGAGGGAATTCTTTGGTATATCCAGCACCACCAGCTTGCCGGCGGCGATCGCCTGCCGGCTGAGCGCGTGCTGTGCGAAGAGATTGGCGTTTCGCGTACGGCGTTGCGCGCCGGTATCACGCGGCTCATCTCGTGTGGAACGCTCGAGAGCCGTCGCGGATCGGGTACGTATGTGTGTCCTCCCAAGCCGCTGAATATCTTCCAGGAAACGTATAACTTTTCCGATGCTGTGCGGACTGCCGGCCTGCACCCCTCTTCTCGTCTGGTTTCCACCGGGACCATCGAGGCGGATGAGGCGCTTGCCGACAAGCTTGGGGTGGCTGTGGGCGCTCCTTTACTCCGCATGCAGCGCATTCGACTTATAGAGGGCGAGCCGGCGTCAATCGAGACCGCTCACGTTAACCTGTCCCTGTGCCCCGCGCTTCCCGAGCACGATTTTGAGTGTGAGAGCCTTTACGATGTCTTGCTCAAAGAAGGTGGCGTGCGTGTTGAGCATGGACGTGAACATATCTCCATCTCGCGTTTGAACGCCGAAGAGGCCGAGCTGCTCCAGCAAGAAGAGGGAACGCCGGTGTTCTATGAGAGCTCGATCGAATTTGATAAGGACATGCGTTTTGTGGAGCATTGCAAATCGGTGATTTTGCCCACAAAGTTCCGCTTTGCCGATAACGGCGAAGAGAACGGCATGAGGAGCGTGGCAGGTGAACAATGGCTGAAACAGTAGATGCCACCCCGGTTTATATGCGCATTCGACGCCGCATCGAGGAACGTATCGAGCGCGGTATATATCCCACGGGTTCCATGATTCCGTCCGAAAAAGACCTTGCCGAGGAATTTGGTACGACACGCTTGACCATCCGAAGCGCTGTCGATGAGCTGGTTCGGCGCGGGCAGATTCGCCGTGTTCGGGGAAAAGGTGCCTTTGTGGCGCAGAAAGTACCTGCTTTTTTTGAACGCACGGTCGGTTTCCGTGAATCGGTCCGTGCTTCGGGCGGCGAGCCGTCCGTCCGTATTCTCGCGCGTTCCAAGCGTTATGCGGGGCCATATTACGCCGACCTGTTTGGCATCGCCGAGGACGACCTGCTCTATTCCGTTCGACGCCTGAACTGCATAAACGGTAGCCCCGTATCGATTGAGACGGCGCTGATTCCCTGCCTGCTGTTCCCAACCATCGAAGATATTGACGTGTCGGTCTTCAGTTTGTACGAGACCTATGAGATGCTGGGCCGAAAGCCAGTCATGGCACAGGAAAAGCTCGATATCGAAGCGCTGGGCGCACGAGATGCCGGCCTCCTTGGACTGGAACAGGGCGATCTTGTTTTGCTTTTGGAATGCGTGAGCTATGACGCGAGCGGTCAGGCTATCGAGTATGTAAAGTCCTTCAATCGTGGCGATACGGGCGGCTACACCTATACGTACTAGCTGGTATTCTGTGAATAACGGCTGGGAAACTAACCAGTTTTGATCGTTGGGTCAGCTGTATATACAACCTTACAGGGCTCAAAATCGACCGTTCGCCGATGGGGATAAATTAATCGACAAAGAGGTATCAAAAAGCCGTAACCTGTAACTGTGATTGGTATCAAATACTAATGATTTGTTACGAGGTGAGACGATGAAGATGCTCGATTACGTTCAGCTTGCCCATGTGCGTATGGGGGAGAACCTCGAGCGTTCGTCTGAGCTGGTAGCGCAGCTCGTTGATATTTTCCAGTCCGGTTCTTTTGACGCGCTGCGCATCGTTGCTTCGGGTTCGTCGCGCCATGCCGCCGATTGCGCCCGCGATTACCTGCAAGATGCCCTGCAAATGCAGGTGTCCGTTGTGACGCCCGAGGCCTTCGTCGATTTTGAACACACCTATCCGCAGCATGTGCTCAACATTGCCGTTTCGCAGAGTGGCTATTCGACCAATACGATTGCGGCGCTCGATTACATGCGCGCACACGATATGGCTGCAGTTGCGCTCACGGCAAACGTCGAGGCACCCATCAAGGAACACGCTGACATCGTTCTTGACTACGGTGTGGGCGTCGAGTCGGTGGACTTTGTGACTCTGGGCGTCGAGGTGCTCGTTGAGTACCTGGTGCTCTTTGGCATTTACGGCGGTCAGGCGCGCGGAACGATTGACGCCAAGGGCGTTGCCCAGCGTCTTGACGACCTGCGCGAGGTTATCCATGCCAATGCCGTGATGTGCAAGACCGCCGAGGCATATGTCCAAGACCACATGCTCGAGCTTTCTGAGCACACGCCCGCCATGGTCGTCGGCAACGGCCCCAACTATGGCGTTGCCGAAGAGGCGGCCCTCAAGCTGAGCGAGACCATCAAGATTCCTGCCATGCATCACGAAGGCGAGGAGTTCGTCCACGGTCCCGAGATGCAGATCGTTCCGGGCTATCTGGTGTTTATCGTCGACGATCCGCAGGGGTCGGAGCGTCTTGCGAATATCGCTGATGCGCTATCGAACGTTACGACAAAAACGGTGCTGCTCACGGCCCATCCCAAGGGTAGGGCTCACGAGGTTGCGGTGCCTCAGGTGGCTCCGCTGCTCAGCGCAATTCCCAATCTTGTGTTCTTCCAGACGATTGCGGCCATGATAACCGAGCGTCTGAAGTCATGGGACGTGCACCCGTATCTTGATGCCGTCTCCAAGCAAATGGAGGTCAAGGCAGAGGGCTACGAAGAGTCAGTCAATGCGCTTAAGGCCAAAGCGGCCGAGTGTTACGGAATGTAAGCGGGTTTTGATGCCCGTTGGCATGGGGGATGTGGAAACAACCCCAGAAAGGAGAGACAAATGAAGGAAACCGAGAAGATCGAGATCATGCACTTCGACCAGGAGGGCTATCTCGAGGACGGCAAGGCGCTCTACGAGACCGGCAAGAAGATG
>CAJLVJ010000087.1 GCA_905210085.1 uncultured Collinsella sp.
AGACGGCGCCGATCGCGCAGGTCTACCCGTTTGCGCAGCGCATGGCCGAGGAGGGCGTTGCATGCGAGATGCACGTCTTCGACCAGGGTGGTCACGGCCTTTCGCTCGGCAACGCCAACACCGCGGTCGACAACGAGGACAAGCAGGTGGCGGTCCGTCCCTGGATCCGCCTAGCCTTCCGCTTCCTGGAGCGCCACGGGTTTTAGTTACGGCGTTTTACCAAACGCCGTAACCACTTGACGCTGCAAGCCCGCCAGGGCGGCAATCTGACGTTCAGCTTCGGCGGCATGACCAGAAGGTCAATGCCGCCTCGCTTCAAGGCACCTTGCTCGCTTTGGCGGGCTTTCGCTGTCGTGGCCAAAACATCGGCGTGGTCATTGGGGACGTTCTTAAATGAATGCGGCAGATAGGGACGTTCCTTTTCTGCCGGCAGTTTGGGACACTCCTTACGGGACACCCCCTCCACAGCGCCTATGCCAGCTTGTCGATTTGCCCAATCTCCCAGAGCGGAATGTTGACGAGCGTGCCCTCGTCTCTATATGCCGCTAACGATGTTCTCACGCAGCGCTCGAGCTTGAACTTCTCGCAGGCAATCCTCAGGCTCTTTGCTTTGAGGTTCTCTGCCGCCTTGACCTCGAGCGGAAGCACGGTCCCCGCATGGTCGATGGCAAAGTCAGTCTCTGCATTGCCGGAGGAGGATGACCAATACGCGGGAGTTTTGCCTTGGAACAAAAGCTCCTGTGCGACGTATTGCTCGGTCAGCGAGCCTTTGAACTCCGTAAAAACTGCGGGCCCGTTCAGAACAATGGCTGGCGAGAGGCCGGAGAGTGCTCCGAGGATGCCGGTGTCGATGCAGAACAGCTTGAAGCCCGAGAGATCCTCGTAGCTTGTGAGCGGTGCTCTTAGGGCGGAAACACGTGGTACCTTATGAACGATTCCATAGTCCATGAGCCACTGGAGGCTTTCCTCAAAATCGCGTGCGCGCGCCCCGGGACGGAGCGCACCGTAGACGAACTTCTTGTTTTCCTTTGCGAGCTGGCCGGGAAGGGATTTCCAAACCAGCCTCATGCGCTCGACGATGCGGGCTGGCGCATGCTTGCCAAAATCGGATTCGTAAGCTTCGATGATTTGCTGCTGAAGCCTGCGGGCCTCGATGAAATCGTGGGAGGCGGCGAAAGCGGAGACAACTTCTGGCATGCCACCGACAACGAGGTATTCCTTGAGCAGGCGCTCGAGCTTTTCGGAAACGTTTGCCAGCAGGTCCATGTCTGCGGCAAGGATGGCATCTGCGAGCGGATCGCCATCGACGGCACGAACGAACTCGACAAACCCCATGGGGCGCATGGTAAGCTGGTCAATCTTGCCGACGGGGAACGACTCGTTTTCGCGTCGGAGCGCGAGCCCCATATAGGAGCCGGCTGCCACGATATGGTATTCCGGCGCCAGCTCGTTGAAGTATTTGAGCGAGGTGATGCCACGCGGTGCCTCTTGGATTTCGTCGAAGATGATGAGTGTGTCTGTCGGCGTTATGGTCTGGCCGCGCAGGAGCTCTATCTGGGAGATGATGCGTTTGGGGTCAAGGCTTCCGTCGAACAGCGAACGTACGCCCGGTTCGAGCATAAAGTCAAAACGGATGACGTTTTGATACTGCTGGCCTGCGAATTCGTTGAGAAGCCAGGTTTTTCCCGTCTGGCGGGCCCCCTTAAGCAGGAGGGGCTTGCGGTTTGCCCTAGATTTCCAAGCGATGAGTTCGTCCATTAGCTGTCGCTGCATACTGCCTCCTAACGATCATATTTAGTATAAGACTGTTTTGGTCTTTCCATTGAAAAATGTGGGAATGAACCACGTCTTTCCATCGAATAATGTGGGAGGCAATCACGTTTTTCCATCGAATAATGTGAGGGTTTAGGTAGGCATCTGGGGACGTTCTTTTTCTGCCGGCAGTTTGGGACACTCCTTGTTTGGTGCAAATTAGTTACCCTTGCATCAGAAAACGGCGCCCGTCGGCGATGTTGCCGGCGGGCGCCGTTGTCGTGTAGGCGTTATTTGTTGAGTGCGTGCGTTCGAGCTCGCATGCTACAGCGAGTCGATAAAGCGCTGCTGGGCGGCGCGTCCTGCCTCGTCCCACTTAAAGACGCCGGCGTTGTCGAGCACGTGGCCAAACACCACGCCGACCTCTTCGTGCAGGATGTCGATGGCGTTGTCGGCCGTAAGCTCGTCGGCGCGGCGGGCAAAGACGTCCTTGGCCCATGCGGCGTGGCTGCGGCAAAGGCCGTCGCCCTCGAGCGCGCCAGCAAGGTCGTAGCTGGCATCGGCCTTGGCTGCCAACAAGTGCTCGCGGACGGCGCCGAGCTCGGGAACCAAGCGCGGCGGCAAAATGGCCAGGCCCATGACCTCGATCAGGCCGATGTTCTCCTTTTTAATGTGGTGGTACTCGGCATGCGGGTGGAATACGCCCAGCGGATGCTCGTCGGTCGTGATATTGCAGCGAAGCGCCAGGTAGGCCTCGTAGATCTCGCCGCCGGCATTGCCGCGGGAGTCGACGCGGCGGATGACGGGCGTCACGGTGTTGTGTGCCACGCCGTCGGCCGTGTGCGCGATGACGCCAACCGATTCATCGGTCCACTCGCGCCAGGCGAGGATAATCTTCTCGGCGGCATCGAGCAGCACCTCTTGTAAAAAAAGATCCTCGCAGGTATATGAGGTGATAGCAAGCTCTGGAAGCACCACAACCTGGGCTTTCGCCGCGCGCACGGCATCGGCGCATGCATCGACGTTGTAGTCGACATCTGCCACGCGCAGCGCCGGCGTCATCGCGGCAACTCGAACAAATCCGTCTTTCATGTCAATCTCCCTCGCATTGAACGTGTAGCGGATGCGTCAGATAAAACGCTCCACGCAGGTTTTCACACCGCGCGTGGCAGCAAAAAAGGCAATCAGGTCACGCTTTCTCATTTCGAACCCCGATTCTGCGCCCTGCGCCACGGCGAGCGCCGCACGCCGCTGCGCTCCCTTGGGCGGAAGCGTGTACCATTTTCCTCCGTAGATGTCGCACAGCAAACGCGACAGGTGCAACGCGCACGCATCTGCCTCTGCAGATGGCAGGCGCACCAAATCGAACAGCGTCAAATCCAGGCACCAAGCAACCATCTCGCCCGAACACAGCCCAAGCAGGCCACGTTTGCGCCATTCGTCAAAAATCACCTCGAACATCAAGAGATGCTGCTCGACCTTCTGCGCACGCGACGCCTCGGTGTTATACACATGGGTGAGCGATCCATCCGTCATGCGATAGTGATAGAGCCTATCGGGAATGAGCACGGTCTTCTTACTCAATGGGTAAACGATAAACTGATACGGAACATCCTCGGCAAAGCGCAAGCGCGTCGAGAAGCGAATGTTCTCGCGCTCCATAAACGCACGGCGCATAGCGGTGCGCCAGGCATAAGGCTGGGCATTCGCAGAGAAGAGCAGCGCGGCATCGAAGGTATCAAACGTTGCCGCAGCGGGACTGAGCAGCTGCCGTATGCGCTTTGAAGCACGGTCCTCGGGCTCACACACCGCGCCAAACGTCACCACGTCGGCATCGGTCGCATCGAACACC
>CAJLVJ010000088.1 GCA_905210085.1 uncultured Collinsella sp.
TCTCCCCTAACTACAGGGTCTCGGGAGCGAGCGAGACGATCTTCATGTACTTCTTGTCACGAAGCTCGCGAGCGACGGGCCCGAAGATACGGGTGCCGACGGGCGAACCATCGTTGTTGATGACAACGCAGGCGTTCTCATCAAAGCGAATGTAGGAGCCATCCTTACGGCGGATCTCCTTAACGGTGCGAACGACGACGCAACGGACAACGTCCTTCTTCTTGACGTTGGCGCCAGGGGTAGCCTCCTGGACAGCACCGATGAACACATCGCCGATGCCTGCATAACGACGCTTGGAACCGCCAAGCACCTTGATGCAGCGAATCTTGCGAGCGCCGGAGTTGTCGGCGACGTTCAGCATGGTTTGCATCTGAATCATGGTAGATGTTCCTCCGAACTAAGAACCGAAGAGAGGTGCGCAGCCTTTATACGGCCCGTGGTATGCAAGGCAGGCATACGCACATCTTCGGAAACGTACAAGTCGTAAGAGCGACTGCTTATTTAGCGCGCTCGACGACCTCGATGAGGCGCCAACGCTTCATCTTGGACATAGGACGGGTCTCCATAACGCGGACGGTATCGCCCACGCCAGCCGTGCACTCCTCGTCGTGAGCGTGCAGCTTCTTGGAGCTGGTCATCATCTTGCCGTACTTGGGGTGACGCTTGCGCTCGGTGATGGTGACGACAATCGTCTTGGCACCGGAGACGGAGGTAACGACACCCGTACGGACCTTACGCGAGTTACGCGAATCAGTCATGTTCTCTCCTTAGGTCCTACTCGGCGACAGCGGACTTCTCCGCTGCGATCTCGCGGGCGCGCTGCTCCGTGAGGACGCGAGCGATGTCCTTCTTCACGGTGTTGACGCGAGCGGTGTTGTCCAGCTGGCTGGTGGCCATCTGGAAACGAAGGTTAAAGAGCTCGGCGCGCATTTCCTTCAGCTTCTCAACGAGCTGAGCGTCCGAGAGCTCACGAATCTCTGCGGGCTTCATTAGTTCTCCTCCTTGGCGGCGGCGGCGTCCTCAGCAGCCCACTTGGCCTCGAGAGCGGCCTCCTCAGCCATCTCCTTCTCGATGCGCTGCTCAGCGTTCTTAGCAGCAACAATCTTGGTCTTGATGGGAAGCTTGTGCTGTGCAAGACGCAGAGCCTCGCGAGCGACCTCCTCGGGCACGCCCTTGACCTCGAACATGATGCGGCCGGGCTTGACGACGGCCACCCACTCCTCGGGGTTACCCTTACCAGAACCCATGCGAGTCTCGGCAGGCTTCTTGGTGATGGGCTTATCGGGGAAGATCGTGATGTAGACACGACCGCCACGCTTCATGTAGCGGGTCATGGCAATACGAGCGGCCTCAATCTGACGGTTGGTGATCCAATGGGCCTCGAGAGCCTGGATACCAAACTCGCCGAAATGCAGCTCGGTATTACCCTTGGCCTGGCCCTTCATGGAGCCACGCTGCACCTTGCGGTGAAGAATACGCTTAGGGGCAAGCACTACTGACCCCTCCTCTCGGAGTTACGACGACGAGGACGGGAAGAGCCCTCGAGTGCAGGGTTGGGAACAGGCTGGCCCGGGAGCTTCTCGCCCAGGTAGATCCAGACCTTCACGCCGCAAGCGCCCATGGTGGTGCTGGCGACAGCCGTGCCGTAGTCGATCTTGGCACGGAGGGTATGCAGAGGCACGCGACCCTCGCGGTACCACTCACGACGGCCCATCTCGGCACCGCCGAGACGACCGGAGCACTGGATACGGATGCCCTTAGCGCCGGCCTTGCGGGCGGACTGGACAGCCTTGCGCATAGCACGACGGAAGGCAACGCGGCCCTCGAGCTGCTCGGCGATAGACTGAGCAACGAGGTTGGCGTCGAGCTCGGGGCGCTTGATCTCGACAACGTCGACGGAGAGCTGGCCCTTGGAGACGCCAGCGACCTTCTCGAGCTCGGTGCGGAGGGTATCGATCTCGGCACCCTTCTTACCGATGACAACGCCGGGGCGAGCGGTGAGGATGATGACCTTCACCTTGTCGCCAGCGCGCTCGATCTCGACGCGGGAGACAGCTGCGCGGGAAAGACGCTTCTCGAGGTACTTGCGGATCTCGAGATCGTTACCGAGGGTCTTAGCGTAATCCTTCTCTGCGAACCAGCGGGAGCGCCAGTTCTCGGTGATGCCAAGACGGAAGCCGGTGGGGTAGACTTTCTGACCCATACAGCTTTACGCCTCCTTTCGAGGAGCAACGACGACGGTGATGTGGGAAGTACGCTTCAGAATGCGAGAAGCGGAACCCTTGGCGCGGGGACGGATGCGCTTAAGCGTCGGACCCTCGTCAACATAGGCAGCGGCGACAACCAGGTTGTCGGCACGCAGACCGTTGTTGTTCTCGGCGTTCGCAACGGCGGAACGGAGAACCTTCTCGACATCCACGGCGACGGCGCGGTCGCAGAAGTGGAGGATGTCGAAGGCCTGAGCGACAGGCTTGCGGCGGATCAGATCGACCACCAGGCGGGCCTTGCTGGGGGAAACACGCACGTACTTAGCGACGGCGCGAACCTCGGTGGCCTCAGTTTCAATAGACTTAGTTGCCATTTACGGTTAACCCCCTATTTGGCCTTGTGGCCACGGAACGTACGAGTCGGCGCGAACTCGCCGAGCTTGTGACCAACCATGGACTCGGTAACATACACGGGCACATGCTTGCGGCCGTCGTGGACGGCGATGGTGTGACCAACCATCTCGGGGAAGATGGTGGACGCGCGGGACCAGGTCTTCACGACGTCCTTCTTGCCAGCCTCGTTCATCGCGGTGATACGCGAGAGAAGGCGAGTCTCCACGAACGGGCCCTTTTTGAGACTTCTGCTCATAAGTGCTTTCTCCTAAAACTCGGTATCCGAAATTACTTCTTACGGCGACGAATGATGTGCTGGTTCGAGACCTTCTTCTTCTTGCGCGTACGAAGGCCCTTCGTCGGCTTACCCCAGGGGGTAACGGAGGGACGACCAGAAGTGTGGTTCTTGCCCTCGCCACCGCCGTGCGGGTGGTCGACAGGGTTCATGACGGTACCGCGGACGGTCGGGCGCACGTTCATGTGACGCTTACGGCCGGCCTTGCCGATGACGATGTTGGAGTGATCGGCGTTGCCGACCTCACCGACGGTGGCGCGGCAGGTAACGAGGATGCGACGCATCTCGGAGGAAGGCATACGAACGATAGCGTACTTGCCCTCCTTACCCATCAGCTGGCAGGAGTTACCGGCGGAACGGGCGATAGCAGCGCCCTTGCCCGGTTGGAACTCGACGGCGTGGATGAGCGTACCGACGGGGATGTCGGCGAGGGGCAGAGCGTTGCCCGGCTTGATGTCGGCGTCAGAACCGGACATGATGGTCTGACCGACCTCGAGGCCCTTGGGGGCCAGGATGTAGCGCTTCTCACCGTCAGCGTAGTGCAGCAGAGCGATGCGAGCGGAACGGTTCGGATCGTACTCGATCGTGGCAACCTTGGCGGGCACGCCGTCCTTGTTGCGCTTGAAGTCGAT
>CAJLVJ010000089.1 GCA_905210085.1 uncultured Collinsella sp.
CCGGCGCTCAGATGATTGATAAGACTTGCCTGGTAGGCGGCACCAAAGCCGTTGTCGATATTGACGACCGAAACACCGCTGGCGCAGGAGTTGAGCATGGCGAGCAGCGCGGCTACGCCACCAAAACTTGCGCCGTAACCCACGCTGGTGGGAACGGCAATGACCGGACAGCTCACCAGACCGCCGATAACGCTCGCCAACGCGCCCTCCATGCCGGCGATGGCGATGACCACCTGCGCCTGGGCAAGTTCCTCGGCATGCGCGAGCAGGCGGTGCAGGCCGGCGACACCTACGTCGTAGAGGCGGTCGACCTCGTTACCATAGAACTCGGCCGTCAACGCGGCTTCTTCGGCGACGGGCAGGTCGCTCGTGCCGGCGCAGGCGACGACGATGCGCCCGTTGCCGGTGGGGGAGGGCTTGCCGCCCGCGAGGGCGAGCTGGGCGTCCGGGACATATCCCAGGTCAATGCCGTTGCCGAGAAGCTCAGCGGTGCGCGCGGCTTTTTCGGCATCCAGGCGCGTGACCAGGATGCGCTCCTGGCCGGCATCGCGCAGTGCTTCGATAATGGCGGCAATTTGCTCGGCGGTTTTACCGGCACCGTAGACAACCTCGCCGGCTCCCTGGCGCACCCCGCGCGAAAGATCGAGCTGCGCAAAACCCAGATCGGCAGTTGGCGCCGTCTGGATGCGCGTGAGGGCGACTGCCGGGGCGACTGCTCCGTCGGCAACATCGCTCAGCAATTGCTCAAGATCTCGCTTATCCATATATGTTCCCTTCGACGGCGCAAAGTCTAGCACTCAAAGGGTATGTTTCCGAACACTAAGACAAAATTGTTCGGAAACTATAGGACAGACTAATTCAATTGTTAGACGGATCGGCTAGTCGCGCAGGATGATGTCCATGGCGAGCATCAGGTTGCGCTCGTCGATGGCAAACGGGGCGGCCTCGCGCGTCTTGGGCTTGGCACAAAACGCGATGCCCGTGCCCGCGGCTTGAATCATGGGGATGTCGTTGGCGCCGTCGCCGATTGCCACGGTATGGGCCATGTCGACACCGCACTCAACTGCCCAGTCCAGCAGCTGGATGAGCTTGGACTCCTTGGTCACAATGTCTGCCGCCAGCTTGCCCGTGAGCTTGCCGTCCACGACTTCCAGGCGGTTGGCCAGGCAAAAATCGATGCCCGCGGCGGCCACGATCTTATCGGCGACCTCGTGAAAGCCGCCGCTTACCACGCCGACCTTCCAGCCCTTGCTGTGCGCCGAGCGCACAAGCTTCAGCGCGCCGGGGGTAAACGTCACGCGCGCAAAGGTACGCTCGAACACGCTCTCGTCCAAGCCGGCGAGCAGCCCCACACGCTCCTCGAGCGCCTGCTTAAAGTCGAGCTCGCCGCGCATGGCACGTTCGGTGATCCGCGCAACTTGCTCACCCACGCCGGCCTCCTCGCCCAACAGGTCGATGACCTCCTGGTTGATGAGCGTGGAGTCGATATCCATAACGATGAGGCGTGCAGTCATGGCGGGCCTTTCCGAGTGCAGTTGTATTGGGGCACATTGTCGCACGCCGCAAGCCTGAGCGACGGCCGCGGTGCGTCAATTGTTTCGTCTCCGTCAAGTCTTTGGGCAGGAGCTACTTTTTCGCGGTACATCGACGTGGGTGCGATAAGATAGAACGCCATGTCCGGCTGCGCGGTTTACGCAGGCTGGGCAAATCTGTACGACGCCGCCCGGAACGACACGGGGCGGCACAGATCCATAAAGGAGGATCACTGGTATGAGCCAGACCCGTCCCATCGACGAGCATTCCATGCACACCCGTACCTGCGGCGAGCTTCGCCGCGAGAACGTGGGCGAAGAGGTCACCCTCACCGGTTGGGTGAGCCGTCGCCGTGACCACGGCGGCCTTATTTTCTGCGACCTTCGTGACCGCGAGGGCATCACGCAGCTCACCTTCGACCCCGAGCACTCCGACGGCGACGCCTTTAAGATCGCCGAGACCATGCGTCCCGAGTGGCCCATCAAGATCCACGGCGTCGTGCGCTCCCGTGGCGAGGAGACCACCAACACTAAGCTCGCGACCGGCGAGATCGAGGTCCTGACCGACCACGCCGAGGTTCTCAACACGTCCGTCACCCCGCCGTTCCAGATCGAGGACGGCATCGAGACCAGCGAGGACACCCGCCTGCGCTATCGCTATCTGGACCTCCGTCGTCCCGAGATGATGGCCAACCTCAAGCTGCGCTCCGACTTTACCTTTGCCATTCGCGAGGCGCTGCACAACCGTGAGTTCATGGAGGTTGAGACGCCCTCCCTGTTTAAGTCCACGCCCGAGGGCGCCCGCGATTTCATCGTTCCCAGCCGTATTCAGCCGGGCAACTTCTACGCCCTGCCGCAGTCCCCGCAGCTCCTGAAGCAGCTGCTCATGGTCGGTGGCGTCGAGCGCTACTACCAGGTTGCCAAGTGCTTCCGCGACGAGGACCTGCGTGCCGACCGTCAGCCCGAGTTCACCCAGGTCGATATCGAGATGTCCTTCGTGGACCAGAATGACGTCATGAGCGCGCTCGAGGAGGTCCTGGCCGACGCCTTCGGCCGCATGGGCGTCGAGATGCCCACGCCGCTGCGTCGCATGGACTACTGGGAGGCCATGGACACCTATGGCTCCGACAAGCCCGATACCCGCTATGGCATGCACCTGGTCGACCTGACCGACATCTTTGCCAACTCCAAGTTCAAGGTCTTTGCGACTGCCGCAAACGAGGAGGGCTCTGCCGTCAAGGCCATTAACGCCAAGGGCGCCGGTGCCTGGGCACGTGCCAAGATCGATAAGCTCGCCGGCGTGGCTTCCACGTTTGGCGCCAAGGGCCTGGCTTGGATCGCCTTCCGCGAGGACGGCTCTATCAACAGCCCCATCGTCAAGTTCTTCTCGGACGAGGAGATGGCAGCCCTGCGCGAGCGCATGGACGTCGAGCCCGGCGACCTTGTGATGTTTGCCGCCGGCCCGCGCCTGCTCTCTGACGAGATCCTGGGCGGCATGCGTTCCCACATGGCCAACGCGCTCGAGATCAAGCGCGAGGGCCACGACTTCCTGTGGGTCGTCAACTTCCCGCTGTTCCACTGGGATGAGGACCGTAAGGCCTATGCCGCCGAGCACCAGCCCTTCACCCTGCCGACCGAGACCGACATCGCCAAGATCGAGGCCGACCCGTTGGCAGCCGGTTCTTGCACCTACGACTTTGTCATGGACGGCTTTGAGGCCGGCGGCGGCGGTATGCGTATCCACAACGCCGAGATGCAGATGTCCATGCTCAAGCTCCTGGGCTTTACCGAGGAGCGCGCCGAGTC
>CAJLVJ010000090.1 GCA_905210085.1 uncultured Collinsella sp.
GAGAAGCTCCAGGAGCGCCTGGCCAAGCTCTCCGGTGGCGTTGCCGTCATCAAGGTCGGCGCTGCTACCGAGTCTGAGCTCAAGGAGATCAAGCATCGCGTCGAGGACGCCCTGCAGGCTACCCGCGCTGCTGTCGAGGAGGGCATTGTCGCTGGCGGCGGCGTCGCCTTCATGGACGCTGCTCCTGCGCTCGACGCTGTCGAGATCGACGACCCCGAGGAGAAGATTGGCGTCGACATCGTCAAGAAGGCTCTGACCGCTCCGGTCGCCACCATCGCCAAGAACGCTGGCTTTGAGGGCGCTGTCGTGGTCGACAAGGTTGCCGAGCTGCCCGCCGGCCAGGGTCTCAACTCTGCCAACGGCGAGTGGGGCGACATGATTGAGATGGGCGTCCTCGACCCCGTCAAGGTCAGCCGCGTCACCCTGCAGAACGCTGCTTCTGTCGCCAGCCTGATCCTCATCACCGAGGCCACCGTCTCCGATGTGCCCAAGAACACTCAGCTTGAGGACGCTATCGCTGCTGCTACCGCTGGTCAGCAGGGCGGCGGTATGTACTAAGGCCGGCAAGGTCTAGAACTCCCACCGGGAATCCGGGGGCGTGACGGGGTTTCTCTCCGGAACGTCCTCGGTTAGATTGGGACCCCTTGTCCTGCTCCTTTGGAGCCGCGGACAAGGGGTCCTTTTTGTGCTGAATTTTTGTTCAACTTTTCGAAATCTCTCATTTGTTCGACTTTAATCGACTGTCTGCTCAATTGAGTGGCGGGCCCGTCTCGACTCGCGTCTTGCAAGTTCTTGGGTAGACGGCTTGCTCGAGGTTTATGAAAGGGGCCGTCCCGCGGGACGGCCCCTTACTTGCTATCTGACTTTGGCAGGATCGAACTCATTCGATATATCTTCGATGCCATCAGATTGAAGAATGAGCTCGCTAGGCAGATGGTGGCCCATCGGATCGATTAGGAAATCGAGTCCTGCCCTTCTGGCCGTTTTTGCGACTGGGATGAAGTCTGTGTCACCAGCTATGAGAACGATTTGATCAACAGTTCTCCCATGGGCGAGCGAGGCGACATCGAGTCCGATTCTCATGTCAACACCGGATTGCTTTAACCCAACGAGGGTGAAATCTTCCTGCCCGAGGTCGGTTGTTGTCAACTCACCCTTGAGTAGCTTCTTGAGCGATTCTTGTTTCAAGTTGTAATGCGCGTTCGCTGAGCGTAGTTCGCCCATGCGCATCGCAACTTTCCTCTTCTCCCCGAGGGCTGCGTGGAAATCGGACACCCATACATTGGAGGGATGCTTCCGGCTGAACACGGTATTGTGTTCGTCCCAGGGCTGCTTAAAAGTGCCGTTTTCTAGTGGTGGACAGTTGTAGAAGAAGATTCTGTATAGGGAGCGGTCGCCGTATTCTAGCGTCATCTTTCGTTTAGCGGATATGTGCCGCAGGGCATAGGCATGACATTCCGATGCGCGCTTTTCGGGTGAAGTGTCTCCCCATAGCCTGCGCGCTCGTTTCAGGAAGAAATTTCCATCGATTAGGACAGCGGTTCTTGTCATGATATCTCCTGCCGCATGAATTGACCCCCGAGCTGTGGTGCTCCGGCTAAAGATTGGAGCCACTGTCGGAGGTCTTCAAAAAACGGAGGACAGGGAGATGGCGGAAAACCTAATTTCTCTGTCTGGCTTGAGTCTACATCCATTGACTCAGCAATTTGTGGTGGAATTCGGGTTAGATTGTGGAATCGCGCCCTTTGCACTTCGGGGAATTCTGTGTTGACTGCCCTTCTTGATCTTTCGTACTTGCCTGCGATCAGTTGTTAGCGTGCTGCAGCATTGTTGTTGCGCCGCTCTATCCCGGGCGTATTTGTGGGGCGTTTCCCTACCATAAATTACCCTTGGCATACTTGCGCGAAAGCTTACTGGTGCTACACTTGCAAGTGCTGTTTCAGGGCGGGGTGAAATTCCCCACTGGCGGTAAATCGGGCGGTGCCAAAGGGGTGCCGTGGCGCAGGCGAGGCGTCTGCGACCGAGCCGATGAGTCCGCGACCCGTGCGTGTGTTGGTTCGCATGCCGGCTGAACTGGTGAGATCCCAGTACCAACGGTTAGAGTCCGGATGAAAGAGGCAGGTGATCTTATGTCTGAACAGTCGCAGCATATCCATTTTGAGAACACGAATAGGTGGAGCACCAAACAGCTCGTTACCATGGCGTTGATGTGCGCCTTGGGAGCACTGTTTATGTATGTACAGCTGCCCATTCTTCCCTCGGCGCCGTTTTTGACGTATGACCCGTCGCTGGTGCCGGCGATGGTGTGTGGGTTTGCATATGGCCCCGGTGCCGGTACCGCTGTTGCCGCTATGGCGATCGTTATCCATGCGCTTACCACGGGCGACTGGGTCGGCGCGCTTATGAACTTGGTTGCCACGATGGGCTATATTCTGCCTGCGGCTATCGTCTACCAGAGGATGCATACCTATAAGGGTGCCGTGATTGGTCTGGTGCTCGGCGTCATTGCCGCTACGGTGCTGTCCATGGTCGCAAACCTTACCATTGGCGTATGGTTCTGGTATGGCTCGGTCGATGTGATCGCCCCGCTCATGATTCCCGCCGTGCTGCCGTTCAACCTCATCAAGACCGTGCTCAACTCGGTGTTGACGCTGGCGGTGTACAAAGCGGTCTCTAATCTCATCACGCCCAAGAAGGACCAGGTCAAAGGCCGCGCATGATTGAGTGTCGGGGCGTTTCCTTTAGCTATGACGGTGCTGCACCGGCGCTCGATGGCATTGATC
This sequence comes from uncultured Collinsella sp., assembly GCA_905210085.1. GTDB lineage: Bacteria > Actinomycetota > Coriobacteriia > Coriobacteriales > Coriobacteriaceae > Collinsella. The sequence continues at coordinate 2,784 of CAJLVJ010000090.1, forward strand.
TGAACATCGAGGATGGCGAGTTTTTCTGCATCCTCGGCGGAAACGGGTCGGGCAAGTCGACGTTTGCCAAGCATTTGAACGCGCTGCTGCAGCCCGATGCGGGAACGGTGTGCGTCAACGGCATGGACGCGTCCGATCCCGAGCTGGTCTACGATATCCGCTCGACTGCGGGCATGGTGTTCCAGAATCCCGACGACCAGCTTGTGGCGACGCTTGTCGAGGACGATGTTGCGTTTGGTCCCGAGAACTTAGGGGTCGAATCGGCCCAGATCGCGCAGCGCGTGCGCGAGGCGCTGAAGGCCGTGGGTCTGGTGGGCTTTGAGCGCCACGAGACCCACGCTCTCTCGGGCGGACAAAAGCAGCGCGTGG
>CAJLVJ010000091.1 GCA_905210085.1 uncultured Collinsella sp.
GCCGGTGCGGATCCGCGCAGCGGATGCGCGGAATCCTATACGCCGCACCAATTGAACTTGAAGCCTCCGGCAACGGGGGCTTTTCTTTTATGCCGTCACCGCATGGATTCGAACCTCGGTCGAGGCGCGGGCGTAAAGCGGACTATTTCCTGTCGACTCGTGTAAGATTTCGAGTAGGTGTCGCGGCCCATCCGCGACCGCTCCTTCTCTAGACGACCGATCAGGGTGATATTTCGTGGCAGAGCGTCCGACATACAAGCTCAGGTTTCTCGATCCCAAGAAGCGCTTTCCGGCGATGCCCGAGCAGCCTGCGGGACGCTCATATGGCGTGGTCTGGAAACTCTTTGGCGAGGATCAGCTTGAATCTTGTTATGTCGTCGAATTCGTTGGCAAAAGTCATGTGTCGCTTTTGGGCTACGTAAGCGTTTCGGGTGAGGTGTACAAGGTGGACCGCCCCGTCAGCGAGGCTCCGCTGCCCAACGATCCCGACATGGAACTGGTCCTTGACGAGTCGGATTCCAGTATTGGTGAGATTATGGTAAGGGAAGCCAACGGTGCAATGCGCGCGTGTGCGCAAACTGCCGGCTCTCCCGAAGGCCCCATGCGCGAGCAGTCCGACCACGAGACATGGAATTCGACCCGCGCCCTTCCTTACGGCGAGTTCATGGCCTCGATGTTCTTGCGCTACGTGATATTTGCCAACTCCGAAAGCGCTATTGTGAACACGGCGGACGCCGGCGGACTCGACGAGGGTATGCAAAACGTTGTCGACAAGATCAAGCTCGTAAAGCTGCCCGAGCCGGTCGAGGTGTTTTTGGGCTTTAACACGGCACCGCTCCCCGATGTTATCGAGACGCTGCTCTACCGCGTTGACCATGCCGAGAATCCGAGCGGTATCGAGCGCTATGCCGCCGCCCTTATGAGCGAAATTGACTTGCCCCGCCTGCGCACCATCGCTGCCAAGTCCGAGATGAGCCTGGCTCGCATTGATCGCTCAAAGATTTTCTATCTCAATTTTGATCGTAGCCTGCTGGACCAGGACGAGATTGACATGCTGCTTGCAATAGAGTGCCGTCTCAACCGCCTCTCCGGCATCCTTGAGCGCATCGGGGCCGGATTGGTCCCTGCGGCATCCTCGCCGAGCCTTGAGGGCTGCGCGCTCTTTGATGCGTGGCATATCGCCAAGACGACCAACGATGTTCCCCGACTGCTCGATACGGCCTCGAGCGATAACCCGTGGGCCAAGCCGGGAACGGTTTCGTGCCAACCGGGCGGCGAGTGGGACGTGCGCACCCGTTTTGCGCGAATCGTTGAGGCGCTCAACGTGGTCACGCGGCTCGACTATACCTATCGGGCAAACGTTGCCGAGGGGATTATGCTCGTTCGGTTTGGGCGGTCTGTCGTGGATGCCATGCCACAACGTGAATACGACGCTCAGGATGACGCCTGGCGCGAGCTGGACGAGGACATGCGCGCGATCTGGGCCACGGAGCACGATGCGCGCGTGGCACTTACGCTTGCGGCAGCGTGTTTTGCCGCGGGCACCTGCATCACGCGCTGCTACGTGCAGATTGCTGCTCCCGACAGTGAGCAGGGCGAGCGCGTTGTCGCAACGTATTTCTTTGGGCGCGCGGCCTATCTGGCCGATTGCGTGCCTGTCGCCAAGGATCTTGAGAGCATGGACATGGACGATATGCCGTGCAAGCGTGTGCTTGAGGCGTATGAGTCAACCGCTCCGGAGACGATTGAGCCTGCGGAGGTTCATGCTCGTCCGCGTGATGACCATCGCACGCTGCCGCCGGCGCTGCGCGATCTGCTGCTTGCCGATACGGCTGACGAGTTGGAGGTCATGGAAGAGGACGACGACCCATACGTGGCCCGTGTTGTTGAATTGCGCGAGCAGGCAAAAGTCGACCGTACAGGTGCTTTTGAAGGCTTTTCCCGTCTTGTCGAGGAGTTGGAGGCTAAGTGCGCCGTCGCCGAGCTTTTGGCGACAGGTCCGGTTCAAACGCAGTTTTGCGATAACCAGCTGGTGCGCATGGTGCTACCGGTGTTGGAAGAAGACCGCTCTGTGCGAATCCTTCGTGCGCCCGATGCGCTGTACTTTGCCCAGCACGAGATCTGCAGCTTTTACGCCGAGCAAGAGGACTTTGAACGAGCGCTGTCCGAGGTGCGCCATCTTTACGATCTGGCGCGCTCGTCCATGCAATCGCACTTTGCGCTCATCAACGTGCTTGCGCGTCTGGAGCGCTTTGACGAGATTATCGAGGTGGCGCGCCACGGCCTACGTATTGCCAGCGATCGTTCTGCAATTGGCTATCTGTTCTATCGCTTGGCGTTTGCCTATTGGAATTGCGATCAGCTCGACCTGGCGCTGGCTTGTTACCGTCTGGTGCCGCGCGGCGAGGAGTCGGGCAGTAGCGCGCTGGAAGAAATGCAGGGCCTTATGAACGAGACGGGCGTCAGCGAGCCTCCGACGTTCGAGGAAGCGGTCGAGACCATCCGCAAGGCTGGACTCGAGCTGCCGCCAGTGTCCGCCGTGACGAATCAGCTGGCAGATGCCGCTGTTCAACTGGTCGACAACGGCTTCTTTTTCCTGGCACGCGGTTGCATCTTCCAAATGTGGCGCACCATGGGCAACGACGAGCTCGGCTCCCTCAACCGCTCGCTGGGGTAGGCGAAGCTTCCAATGAGGAAAGGATGCTAGGCAATTAGAAAAATTCCTCTTGCCCATCTTTGGCTGTTTGGTTACTATAGAACGGCTGTTACGGAGAGCTGACCGAGAGGCCGAAGGTGCTCGCCTGCTAAGCGAG
>CAJLVJ010000092.1 GCA_905210085.1 uncultured Collinsella sp.
GTGGTGTAGGGGATCTCGTAGACCTCGATAATGCGCTCTTCGGGAATCCAGCGCCAGCGGGAGCGGATCTGGAAGCTGCCAAGGCCGGTCTCGATAATCTTTTCCATCTCCTCGCGGCGGTAGATGATCTCGCCGCCGGTCGAGAAGTCGGGCATGGGCATGTACTCGAGCAGGTCGCAGTCGGGATCCTGCAGGTAGTGCATCGTGGCAGTACAGACCTCGTTGAGGTTGAAACCGCAGATGTCGGATGCCATGGCGACGCCGATGCCCTTATTGGCCGAGACAAGGATGTTGGGAAACGTGGTGGGCAGCAGGCGCGGCTCCTTCATGGCACCGTCGTAGCTGTCGACGAAGTCGACCGGGTCCTTGTCGATGTCCTTGAAGATCTCGGCGCTGATGGGGGAGAGCTTGGCTTCGGTATAACGCGAGGCGGCGTAGCTCAGGTCGCCCGAATAGTACTTGCCAAAGTTGCCCTTCGACTCAACGAACGGTGCGAGCAACGCCTCGTTGCCGGTTGCCAGGCGCACCATCGTCTCGTAGATCGCGGCATCGCCGTGCGGGTTGAGCTTCATGGTCTGGCCCACGATGTTGGCGCTCTTCTGGCGCTCGCCCTTGAGCAGACCCATCTTGTACATGGTGTAGAGCAGCTTGCGGTGCGAGGGCTTAAAGCCGTCGATCTCGGGGAACGCACGCGAGACGTTGACGCTCATGGCGTAGGGCATGTAGTTGACCTCGAGCGTCTGCGTGATCGGCTGGTCGGTGACCTCGGAGTGCAGGCCGATGACGTTCTCGGCGTTGACCTGCTTTTTCTTCGGCTGGTTCTTCGTCTTCTTCTTTGCCACGATATCCTCTTGAACTTCTTAAGGGCCGTCGTTATCGATTTGCTGCTACTGCAGGTCCAGCTGGTCCAGATATTCCTTGCCGTGCTCGGAGATATGGCGCTTGCGGCCCGCTTCGTCGTTGCCCAGCAACAGGTTAAACATGGTCTCCATCTTGGTGACGTCCTCGGGCTCCACCTTGATCAGGCGACGCGTCTCGGGGTTCATGGTGGTGAGCCACATCATGTCCGGGTCGTTCTCGCCAAGACCCTTGGAGCGGTTGATGGAACACTTCTGGTCGCCAATCTCCTTGAGGATGCCGTTCTTCTCGAGCTCGGTGTAGGCAAAGTAGGTCTTCTCTTTACAGTTGATCTCGTAGAGCGGCGACTCGGCGATATACACGTAACCCTCGTCGATAAGCGTGGGCACCAGACGATAGAGCATGGTGAGCACGAGCGTGCGGATGTGATAACCGTCGACGTCGGCGTCCGTACAGATGATGACCTTGTTCCAGTTGAGGTTGTCCAGGTCGAAGGCGCCAAGGTTCTTGATGCGCTTGTCTTTGATTTCCACGCCGCAGCCCAGCACGCGCATGAGGTCCATGATGATGTCAGACTTAAAGATGCGCGGATAGTCCTCCTTCAGGCAGTTGAGAATCTTGCCTCGGACGGGCATGACGCCCTGGAACTCGGCATCGCGCGACGTACGAATGGCGCCTGCTGCCGAGTCGCCCTCTACGATATAGATCTCGCGACGGCTCTTGTCCTTGGAGCGGCAGTCGATGAACTTCTGCACTCGGTTGGCCATGTCGGTCTTCTGCTGCAGGTTGGTCTTGATGCTCTGGCGCGTTTTCTCGGCATTCTCGCGCGAGCGCTTGTTGATGAGCACCTGCTCCATGATCTTGTTGGCGGCGTCTTTGTTCTCGATCAAGTAGGTCGAGAGGCGTTCCTTAAAGAATGCCGTCATGGCCTGCTGGATAAAGCGGTTATTGATGGCCTTCTTGGTCTGATTCTCGTAGGACGTCTGAGTGGAGAAGCAGTTGGTCACCAGCACCAGGCAGTCCTGGACGTCTTGCCATTTAATGCCGCTCTCGTTTTTGTTGTATTTGCCCTGTTGCTTGATGTAGGCATCGATGGCGCTAGTGAGGGCGCTGCGGGCGGCCTTCTCGGGCGAACCGCCGTTCTCGAGCCAGGATGAGTTGTGGTAGTACTCCTGCATCGTGAAGGTGCGCGAGAAGCACATGCACGCGGTGATCTTTACGTTGTAGTCGGGCAGGTCCTCGCGGTCGCGACCGCGGCGGTCGGCCTCGATAAAGAAAGGCTCGGTAAGGTAGTCGGTACCGACCTTCTCGAGCACATAGTCCTCGATGCCCTTGGGGTAGCAAAAGTCCTCTTCGGAAAAATCGCCGTCGTCGCCCTCGATGCGCAGACGGAAGGTCACGTTGGCGTTGACCACGGCCTGGCGGCGCATGGTCTCGCGATACCACTCGTGGGGGATGCTGATGGAGGTAAAGACCTCAAGATCGGGACGCCACTTGATGGTGGTGCCGGTGCGTTCCTCGTCGCTGGGCTCAATCTCGAGTGCCTTCTTTTTGGCGCCGACGACCTTGCCCTTTTTAAAGTGCAGAGAGTACTTGTTGCCATCGCGCCAAACCGTGACGTCCATGTACTCGGAGGCGTACTGGGTCGCGCACGAGCCCAAGCCGTTGGTACCGAGCGAGAAGTCGTAGTCGCCGCCCTGGTTGTTGTTATACTTGCCGCCGGCGTAGAGTTCGCAAAAGACGAGCTCCCAGTTAAAGCGCTTCTCGGAAGGGTTCCAGTCGAGCGGGCAGCCACG
>CAJLVJ010000093.1 GCA_905210085.1 uncultured Collinsella sp.
GACCATGAGGCGGCACGCAGCCATACGCGTGCGGACACCACGCCCAGATTGAGTGTGAGGATGTTCCATGGCCCAATACGCTGCCAACGAAATCGAGAATATGCCCGATAGCCCTGTAGCCCGCGAAGACCTAGGTGCCGGCGGTGCCTCTCGCGGTGCCGGTGCGCGCTCGCCGCTGTTCTGGAAGGTCTTGCTGCTTTCGGTGGCGGTCATCTGGGGCTATTCCTTCACCACCATGAAGGATGCGCTCGATACCATTCCGGTGTTCGAGCTGCTCTACATTCGTTTTCTTCCGGCGTCGTTGGTCATGCTTGCCATCTTCCACGAGCGCATTGTTGCCCATTTCAACGCTCGAAACCTGATTGTTGGACTTGGCATGGGCGCGCTCATGTGGGGTGCCTACGGCTTGCAGACGATCGGCCTGGCACAGACCACGGCAGGCAAGAGTGCATTTTTGACGGGCACGTACTGCATCTTGGTTCCGTTTGCGAGCTACGTTCTAAGCGGCGAAAAGCTTACCCGTTACAACTTGGGCGCCGCGTTGCTGTGCCTGGCGGGCATTGGTCTGGTGGCGCTCGATAGCGTCGAGTTCAATGTCGGCGATGTCATCACACTGGGCGGTGCGGTCTTCTTTGCCATCCAGATGGCGGTGACCGCCAAGTATGGCCGCAAGATGGACATCAACGTCATCACGTTTTGGATGTTTGTGGGCAACGGCGTGCTGAGCCTGATCTCCTCGCTGCTATTCGAGACCCAAGCGCCGCTGTCCGTTTGGACGCCGAGCTTTATCAGTGTGATGACGTTTCTCTCGGTGGGCTGCACATGTGTGGCTCTGCTCATCCAAAACGTCGGCCTGGCGCATGTCCCGGCCTCGACGGGCTCGCTGCTCCTTTCGATGGAGTCGCCTTCGGGTGTGCTGTTCTCGGTGCTGCTGATGGGGGAGGCGCTCACCTCGCGCCTGCTCGCCGGCTTCGCGCTCATCTTTCTTTCGATTATCTTGAGCGAGACGCATTTCGATTTTTTGCGTCGAAAGCCGCGCCCGCAATTGTAAACAATTTGTTGCGCCGCCTCCCGGGGCGGCATTTTTTATGCGTCGCCCTTAAAGTAGTACCTTGCATTTTACGCTATCAAAGTGCTTGCTGCAAAAACGTTACTGGAGGGCATCTATGGCACCAGCACTGTCCGATCTTCAACCGCAATCAGCGCCCAAGGCCACCGCGGCGGCGCAAGCCGCCATTGGCGACAGTCTGGTCAAAGAGGCTCAAACTCTTGCCGATGAGCTTGCCGCATGGCGTCACGATCTGCATCGGACGCCCGAACTTGGTAACGACCTCCCGCAGACCTCTGCGTATATCCAAGCGCGCCTGGCCGAGATGGACATCCCGTTTGCCACGCTCGTCGATGGTTCCTGTGTTGTGGGCCTTGTCGGTGCCGGTGCCACCGCGGCCCAGGGCAATGGCGTCTGCACGGACGAACAGGCCGGAACGGTCATTATGCTGCGTGGCGACATGGATGCCCTGCCCGTTGCCGAAGAGTCGGGCGAGCCTTTCGCCTCTACGAACGGCTGCATGCATGCTTGCGGTCACGATATGCACGCGACGGCCCTGCTTGGTGCGGCGCGCCTGCTCAAGGCCCGCGAGGCCGAGCTTGTGGAGGCCAACGCTACCGTCAAGTTGCTGTTCCAGCCGGGCGAGGAGACCTTTGAGGGAGCACGCGCTGCCATCGCCGACGGCTTGCTCGAGAACCCGCGCCCTCAGGCGGCCTTTGCCATGCATGTCAACAGCCAGTCGCCGCTTGGCCTGGTGCTCTACGGCAGCCCGGCGCTCTCGGGCGTGTACGGTTTCCGCATCACGCTCCAGGGCAAGGGCGGCCATGGCTCGAGCCCCGAGATCTGCATCGACCCCATCACGGCCGGCGTCCATGTGCACCTGGCGCTTCAGGAGCTCATCGCTCGCGAAGTGCCGGCGGCCAAGGAGGTCGCACTGACCGTTGGCAAGTTCGCCGGCGGTCAGGCCGCAAATGTCATCCCCGACACTTGTGTGCTCGAGGGAACGCTGCGTGGCTTCGACGTCGAGCTCATGGAGCACCTCAAGACCCGCATCGCGGAGGTCGTCAAAGGCGTGGCCACGACCTATCGTACGCCGGCGACTATCGAGACGCTCTCGGATGTTCCCCCGCTCGTACTCGATGACGATATGACGCAGGCGTCGCTTGGCTACGTGGGCGCGGTGCTGCCCAAGTCCGCCTTCTTGCCACTGTTCCACGCCATGGCGAGCGAGGACTTTGCGCTTATCTCGAGCGAGATCCCGAGTGCGTACTTTACCGTGGGCGCTGCCGCGACTGATACGGACGAGCATTTTGCTCAGCACCATCCCAAGGCACGCTTTAGCGATGCCGAGCTGCCGCTCGGCGCCGCGGCTTATGCGGCAGTCGCTTTGGGCTATATCGCCGACCACCGGTAGCGCCCAAGATTGCCTTTCAAGCCT
>CAJLVJ010000094.1 GCA_905210085.1 uncultured Collinsella sp.
TATCCGCCAAACTGACGGGCGAGGAGTAGGCCGTGCGTGCGGTGGTGCAGCGCGTACTCAACGCCGGCGTGACGGTCGACGGCGAGTGCGTGGGCCGCATTGGACGCGGCTACCTGGTGCTGCTGGGTGTGGGCCATGGCGATACGCGTGCCGAGGCCGATAAGCTGTGGGGCAAGCTCCGCGGGCTGCGCATCAACGAGGACGAGAACGGCAAGACCAACTTGGCGCTTGCCGATGTCGACGGTGAGGTGCTCGTGGTGTCGCAGTTCACGCTGTTCGCTGACTGCCGCCACGGTCGCCGCCCATCGTTTACGGATGCCGGCGCGCCCGATGTTGCCAACGAGCTCTACGAGTACTTCCTGACGCTCGTTCGCCAAGATGTCGAACACGTGGCGCACGGCATTTTTGGCGCCGATATGAAAGTCGACTTGGTCAACGACGGCCCATTCACCATCGTCTTGGACACCGATAACCTTTAGGTTACGCGGTTTTACCAAACCGCGTAACAACTGGTCATGCGAGATTGTCGTCTGGTACGTATTCGAGACCGGGCTTTTTTAGCTACTTGCGTATGGCCACAACAGGGTGCTATAGTATTAGAGTTTTGTCTATCTTAGGGGTATTATCCCCTTTTTGAATTGCACCTTCTGGAGGCCCTGTTCATGGAAGAGATGGAAGTCAATCACGTCGACGACATCCACGAGAAGCTGACCGATATGGTGGGCGATCGCGTTAAGGTGAAGGCCAACATGGGCCGCACCCGCGTCGTCGAGCGCATGGGCACCATCAAGAGCGTCCATCCGGCAGTCTTTATCGTTGAGGTCGACGAGCGCCGTGGCCGCAAGTCGCGTCAGTCCTACCAGTATATTGATGTTCTCACCGGCCAGGTCGAGCTGTTTGACCCCGAGAGCGGCGAGCACATTTTTACTCCGCTCGGCAATCAGCTCGAGGAGCACTAGCGGTGACCGATTGGTCCCTGACCCTTTCCGCGCCGGCAAAGATCAACCTCTATCTGGGGGTTCATACCGAGCGCGACGACCGCGGCTACCATAAGGTCGATTCCCTGATGGCAGCCGTCGGTCTTGTCGATACCGTTACGGTTACGCCGGCACAGGCACTGACCGTCCAGACGATTCCGGCATCCGATTTTCCCATGCAAAAGAATACGGCGTATCGTGCGGCCGCTGCTATGGCCGAGCATTATGGTCGCGAAGCCAATGTCTGCATCACGATCGAGAAGCGCATCCCGTTGTGTGCCGGCCTGGGCGGTCCTTCGACGGATGCCGCGGCGGTCATTGTCGCCTTGGCAGAGAGTTGGGGCATCGACCGTGCCGATTCCGCGCTGGACAACATCGCGCGCGGCATTGGCGCTGACGTTCCCTTCTTTTTGCATGCCAGCCCTGCATTTTACGTGGTTGGGGGAGACGTGCTGGCAACCGAGTATCCCGCACTACCCGCGACACCCGTCGTGCTGGTCAAGCCGCGCGAGGCAAGCGTTTCAACAATTGAAGCCTATCGACGTTTTGACGAGACCCCTGCGCCTGCGGACAAGCCCGGAGCGATCGCATCTGCCCTTCACTCGGGAGATGCAGAGGTGGCCTACGCGCTCGTCCACAACAACCTGGGTGTCATTTCCGCGCAGATGGAGCCGCGGATTCAAACGGTGCTCGACTGGCTTCGTTCGCAGAACGGTACCGTTGCCGTAAACGTGTGCGGTTCGGGTGCCTGCTCGTTTGCTCTCTGCGATAGCGCCGCCACGGCAGTCAATCTTGCGGCAGCCGCTCAACAAAACGGCTGGTGGGCTTATGCAACGGAGCTCGTTTCCGACACGGTTCGCATTGAAGCGCCAAAGAAGTAAAAATTTCTCTGGCACACGACGGAAATCTTTGTTACTATAGTCGAGCTAACGGGTTGTGGCTCAGTTTGGTAGAGCACTGCGTTCGGGACGCAGGGGTCGCTGGTTCAAATCCAGTCAACCCGACCAGAGCATGAGGAGGGACCGCTTCTTGCGGTCCCTTTTTTTACTATTGTTGTGATACCGCGATACCCGCGGTATACTCATTCGAGCTTGTCTCGCTGTATTGTGGAGGTCTACATGTTTGGACTGAGGGCTCCTGAGCTCATCATTATTCTCGTTGTTGTCCTGATTATCTTTGGGCCCAAGAACCTGCCGAAGCTCGGTAAGTCCCTCGGCTCTACCGTCAAGAATATCCGCGAGGGTATGGAGGGCGACGATAAGGGCGAAACCAAGCAGGCCGAGGACGTTGTGGTCGAGGAGTCCAAGGAGGACAAGGAGATCGCAGAGCTCGAGGCCAAGCTCGCTGCTGCCAAGCAAAAGAAGGCAGAGGACAGCGACGCGGACGCAGAGTAGTCCCATCCCTTTGGGGTGAGCAC
>CAJLVJ010000095.1 GCA_905210085.1 uncultured Collinsella sp.
GCGCCCTTGAAGTTGAACGTCAGATTGTCCAAATGCGGCCCGCGCAGCGTCGAGCCGTTACGCGGTTCGTAGAACCGCGTAACTAGTTAGTACATCTTTGCGCCGGCGGGGATGGAGGCGTCGAGCTGGATCAGGTTGAGGCGCTCCTCACCATCCTCCTCGTGGATGGCACTGATGAGCATGCCGCAGCTGGGGATGCCCATCATCTTGCGCGGAGGCAGGTTGGTGATGGCGAGCAAGGTCTTGCCGACCAGGTCCTCGGGCTCGTAATAAGCGTGAATACCGGAGAGGATGGTGCGGTCGGTACCGGTACCGTCGTCGAGCGTAAAGTTCAGCAGCTTCTTGGACTTCTTGACGGCCTCGCATGCCTTGACCTTCACAGCGCGGAAATCGCTCTTGGAGAAGGTATCAAAGTCGACGAACTCCTCAAACAGCGGCTCAACGGCGATCTTGGAGTAATCGAGCGTGGGCTTAAGCGACTTAACGAATGGGCTCGCGGCGTTGCCGGCCTCTGCAGCCTTGGCGGCAGCGGCACCGGACTGGAAACCCTTCTCGGGCTTCATGTGCGGGAACAGCAGGACGTCGCGGATAGAAGCCTGGTTAGTAAGCAGCATGACCACGCGGTCGATACCAATGCCAATGCCGCCCGCGGGAGGCATACCGTACTCGAGGGCGCGCACGTAGTCCTCGTCATACTCCATAGCCTCATCGTCGCCGCCGGCCTTCTCGGCCATCTGGGCAGCAAAGCGCTCAGCCTGGTCGACCGGGTCGTTGAGCTCGGAGAATGCGTTGGCGTACTCGTGGCCGGCGATGACCAGCTCAAAGCGGTGAGTCAAACGCGGGTCGTCCTCAAAACGCTTAGCGAGCGGGCTGACCTCGATGGGGTAATCGCACACGAAGGTCGGGTTGACGATGGTGTCCTCGCCCAGCTCATCGTAAATCTCGGCGATGATCTTGCCGGCAGTCCACTCGGGCTTGATCTCCAGGCCCTTCTCGCGCGCGGCGGCAGCAAGCTCCTCGACCGGCGTGTCGATGGTGACCTGCTTGCCGAGCACGTCGGAGACGATGTCGGTCATGGGACGGCTGGCCCACTCACCAGAAAGGTCGATGGTCTGGCCCTGGTACTCGATGACCTCGGGGTTGCCGATGGCCTTGTTAGCCGCCTTAATGACACCCTGGGCGAGCGCCTTCATGCCCTCGAGGTCTGAGAAGGCACGGTAGGCCTCCATCGTGGTGAACTCGGGGTTGTGGGTAAGGTCCATGCCCTCGTTACGGAAGATGCGGCCGATCTCGAACACGCGCTCAAAACCACCGACGATGCAGCGCTTGAGATGGAGCTCGGTGGCAATACGCAGGTAGCACTCCTGATCGAGCGCGTTGAAGTGGGTAATGAACGGCTTGGCGGTAGCGCCGCCCTGGATGGTCTGCAGGATGGGGGTCTCGACCTCCATGTAGCCGTCGGACTCCATAAAGCGACGGAAGGTAGAGAGAATCTGCGAACGCTTACGGAAGGTCTCGCGAACGTCGTCGTTGGCGATCAGATCGACATAGCGCTGGCGATAGCGGGTCTCCTTGTCGGAAAGACCGTGGAACTTCTCGGGCAGCGGACGAACGGCCTTGGAAAGCAGGGTCGCGCTCTTAGGGGCAACGGAAAGCTGGCCGCGCTGGGTGCGCACGACCACGCCGGTCACGCCCAGGATGTCGCCCAGGTCGAGGGCCTTGAGCGTATTCCAGGCGGCCTCGTCCATGTCGTTGATGCGGCAGAACAGCTGAATCTCGGCAGTCGCATCGCGCACGACGATGAACATGATCTTGCCCTGACCGCGCTTGGCGACCACGCGGCCGGCGATCTTCACGACGTCCTCGGTGTCCTCGCCATCGGCAAGCTCGGCGTACTTAGCCTCGATATCGGCGACGTAGTCCTCAAGCTCAGAGTGCTCGGGATAGGGGTTCTGGCCCGCCTCGAACAGGGCGGCGCGCTTGGCCAGGCGGGTGGCGCGCTCGTCGTTGAGCGTCGATGCCTGATCGGCGGCGTTCTGGTTCTCTGCCATAAGTTAGCTCCTCAAACTAAAACGCTCCCCAGGATTCGGTCCCAGGGAGCGAAAAC
>CAJLVJ010000096.1 GCA_905210085.1 uncultured Collinsella sp.
CGTCCTCAAGGGTCAAGGTATCGATAGCCTGCGGCGTAAGCGGCATCGTCACCGTAGAGAGCAGACCGCGCTTGAGCGGTGCCAGGTGCGGGGTAAAGACGACGCGATCGGTTAGGCCCAAGATCTGCTCGATTTCGGGCGTGTGACGATGCTTGCCCACGCCATAGGCCTCCAGGTTTTCGTCCGCGCTGCAAAAATGCGTACGGGCGTTGCAGGACTTACCGGCACCCGTCACGCCGCTGATAGCGTCAACGATCACGGGGCCGCTCTGGGCAACCCAGCCGGCGCGCACGGCAGGCGCGGCGGCAAGGCTCGTCGCGGTGGGATAGCAACCGGCGCAGGCGACCAGCACGGGCTTGCCGTCGGCGTGGTCGGATGCAGCGGTCTCCAAATCCTGGCAGAACAGCTCGGGCAGACCAAAGGCGCGGCTCTTGAGTAGCTCGGGGCTCGTGTGCTCGGCGGCATACCAGGCCTCAAAGGTGGCCGGATCGCTCAGGCGATAGTCGGCCGAGAGGTCAATGCAGGAGACTCCCACGGCAAGCAGGGCGGGCACCTGTGCCATGGCAGCCGTGTGCGGCACGGCCAAAAAGACCGCATCGCAGTTCTTGAGCTCGGGGGCGTCATGCGTCGTGAAGACAAGATCGCTTACGCCGGCGAAACTCGGATACACCGCAGACAACGGCTGGCCGGCATCGGCGTTGGACGTAATGGCAACAAGTTCAAACTCGGGATGACCGAGGACGAGGCGAATGAGCTCGGCGCCGGCATATCCAGCCGCACCGACGATTCCAACCTTTAAAGACATATCTAACTCCTTGTCTGCAGTTTATGCACCAATGCGCATTCCGCAGCCGTCGTTATGAAGTGGGTTGAAACTTTAGCACCAAAAGATGCATATCTACGCAAATCTTTTGCATATTCATGCATTGAAACAGTCCCGACACATTCACTCGAAGGAATTGACAAATAAATGCGGGCCCCATATTGCCCAGTGCGCCTTACGGTGACGTTGCAATGTGGGGCCCGCTACATGCGAGAATTTGAATTGTCGAAGCTTGCTGAGAGACTCGTTTAGAGCTCGACCGGCACCCATTCGTCATGGTTGCAGATAAAGGCCTCGGGTTCCTCCACGCTAAAGAAGACGAGCGTGGGATCGCCTGCGCCCTCGTAGTGCTCGCCTAGGCGCTCCAGGTGCTTCCAGCCTGCCTCGCGCATATCGGGAGCGGCCTGGTCATCAAGACCCGCACGCCCGCGCAAGATGAGCCAGCCATGGCCCGGCCACCAACTCGTGGCCTCAAAGCGTTGATTTTGCAGCAACTCTTGCCACACGTCTTTGGTGCGCGCCGTTACAAACCACAGCTTGCCGTCCTGGATCTGCGCAAACGAAAACGGACGCACATGCGGCTGTCCGTCAACGCTCGTCGCCAAATACCACGCCGGCACCGACGTCAGATACTCCAACACCGTATTCAATCCGTCCATGTGTCCTCCTGGCACTAGTCTTTTTGGGTCAGGGCTGATTTAGCTACTTTGGCGATGGTTTTTAATCCCCGTCCCAAATTAGCTGCCCTAGAGTTAAAGCTCCAGACGCTCTTCGCTGCCGTCGATATCACAGAAGCGGGCGGCGATATTGCGCACCGAGAAGAACGCAAGGCGACCGTCGTTGGCGCTCTCGTGATCTTCGCCGATGCCCACCATGTGCTTAAAGCCGGCTTGGCGCACCCGGTCGCTCACGACCGCGTCGTCCTCGAGCGCGGCCTCGCCAGTTAATACGATCCAGCACTCCCCCGGTTTCCAACCCAAAACCTCAAACTTGGGGTTCGCGCTAAGCTCGGCCCACACGTCCTTATCGCGCGAGGTGCAAAACCACAGCTTGCCATCATCGACCATGGCAAACGAGAACGGCCTCACGCGCGGCTGATGCCCGTCAGCCACATCGATCGTGGCGAGATACCACGCCGGAATACGCCTAAGATACGAACAGGCGCGCTCGAGCTGCGCCGTGCGGTCGATGTCGGTCATAGGGACCCCTTTCCTGCGCTCGAATCGCGCCTAAACAAGTTGAAG
>CAJLVJ010000097.1 GCA_905210085.1 uncultured Collinsella sp.
ACGTCGAACGGCTGCCGCGGCGGGCGTGCCCATCGTTCCGGGCTGCGATTTGCTCAAAAGCCCCGAGGAGGCAACGGCCGAGGCCGAACGCATTGGCTGCCCCGTGCTTATTAAGGCGCGTGCCGGTGGTGGCGGTCGCGGCATTCGCAAGGTCGAGCGCGTGGAAGATGCGGCAAAGGCGTTTATCGAGGCGCGTGCCGAGGGCGAGGCCGTTTTTGGCGACGGCGAGTGCTACATGGAGAAGTTTGTCGCGCCGGCGCACCACGTCGAGGTGCAGATTATGGCCGATAAGCAGGGCCATGTGTTTTCGCTTGGCGAGCGTGAGTGCTCGGTGCAGCGCCGCAACCAAAAGCTGATCGAGGAGAGCCCCGCGCCGTGCCTCGACGGACACGACGACATTCGTGCTCGCATGCACAAGGCAGCGCGTGACCTGGCTCGTGCCGTCGGCTACGAAGGAGCCGGTACCATCGAGTTCCTGTATTCGGACGACGGCAATTTCTACTTTATGGAAATGAACACGCGCTTGCAGGTGGAGCATCCGGTTACGGAGTTTGTGACCGATACCGACCTGGTCAAGTGGCAGCTGCGCGTGGCAGCCGGCCAGCCTCTGCCCTTTGAGCAGGAGGACATGCCGGTCCGCAACCACGCCATGGAGTGCCGCATCAATGCCGAGACGCCGGACTTTCTGCCGTCATGCGGAACGGTCACCGCGTTGCGTGTGCCGGGTGGTCCGCGCGTGCGCTGGGATTCGGCCATGTTTACCGGTGCGAACGTTCCGCCGTACTACGACTCCATGCTCGGCAAGCTTATCGTGTGTGCGCCCACGCGCGACGGCGCCATTCGCAAGATGCGCTCGGCTTTGGGCGAGCTCGTGATTGAGGGCGTGAGCGAAAACAGCGAGCTTCAGCTCGACGTGCTGGCAAACGACGAGTTCTTGTCGGGCATGTATCACACCGATCTGATGGGGCATCTCTATGCTGATGAATAGAAAAGCGAAGACGGTCAATGTCCTTGAGGGGCCGATAACCGAGTCGTGCGCCGAGTTTCCCGCGCGCCACGTGTTTATCAAGTGCCCGGAGTGCCGCCGCGTGATCGATGAGGCGCGCCTGCACGACAACCTCGAGGTCTGCCCTCGTTGCGGCAAACACTTCCGCGTGAGCGGTCGCACGCGCATGCGCATGACGGTCGACGAGGGCACGTTTGAGGAATGGGATGCTAATCTGGCGTCGGAGGATTTCCTCTCGTTTCCCGGCTATGCCGACAAGCTCAAGAGCGTGAGCGAGCGTTCGGGCGAGCGCGACGCCGTTGTGTGCGGCAGGGGCAAAATCTGCGGTTGCGATACCGCGTTCTTCTTTATGGACGCCAACTTTATGATGGGCTCGATGGGTTCCGTGGTGGGCGAGAAGATCTGTCGCACATTTGAGCGTGCGACCGAGCTGGGATTGCCAGTTGTCGGCTTTACCGTTTCGGGCGGTGCGCGCATGCAAGAGGGCGTGACATCGCTTATGCAGATGGCCAAGATTTCTGCGGCGGTTAGGCGCCACAGCGAGGCGGGCGGCCTGTATATCACGGTGCTCACCGACCCCACGACCGGAGGCGTAACCGCGAGCTTCGCCATGGAGGGCGACATTATCCTGGCCGAGCCCGATGCCCTGACGGCATTTGCCGGCCCGCGCGTGATCGAGCAGAACATGCACAAGCGCCTGCCCAAGGGATTCCAGCGCTCCGAGTTTTTGCTGGAGCACGGCTTTTGCGATGCCGTTGTTCCGCGCGGCGAGATTGCGCTCACGGTAGGCGAGCTGCTGGCGCTGCACGAAGGGCACGCGCCCGGCTTGGGGGCACCGCATGAGATCGTGCATACGGGTCGCCGCGGCAAAAAGCTGGGGCACTTGTTCAAGCGCGCGGCGGCGCCAAAAACCGCGCTCGAGATTGTCAAGCAGACCCGCTCGGCAGATCGCGCCACGGCGGGCGAGGTGATCTCGCTGGGCCTGGATGGATTTGTGGAGCTGCACGGCGACCGTTACTTTGGCGACGACGCCGCTGTGGTGGCTGGCATTGGCTG
>CAJLVJ010000098.1 GCA_905210085.1 uncultured Collinsella sp.
GTGCCCATGCTCGTCGGTTTTGGCTGCACCGTGCCGGCTATCATGTCGACCCGTACGCTCCCATCCGAGCACGACCGCAAGATGACGGTCATGCTCACGCCGTTCATGAGCTGCTCGGCCAAGTTGCCGGTCTACGGTCTGCTGTGCGGGGCGTTTTTCCCACAGGCGACGGTTCCCGCCATGGTCTCGCTCTATCTGATTGGCATTGCGGTCGGTTGCATCGCGGCCTTGGTGCTCAACCGCACGGCATTTAAGGGCGACCCGGTGCCGTTTATCATGGAGCTGCCCAATTACCGCCTGCCGAGCGTCAAGACGACGGTGATGCTGGCATGGGATAAGGCCAAGGATTTTATTACCAAGGCCTTTACCATTATCTTTGCCGCTACGGTGGTCATCTGGTTCCTTCAGACGTTCGATATCCGCTTTAATGTGGTCGCCGATCAGTCGCAAAGCCTGCTTGCGGGCCTCGGCAGCATCATCGCGCCGGCGCTGGCGCCGCTTGGCTTTGGCGATTGGCGCGCATCCACGGCGCTCGTCACCGGACTTATCGCCAAGGAGAGTGTCATCTCGACCCTCACGGTGCTTTTGGGCGCGACCTCGCCCGCGGCACTGTCGACCATGTTTTCGCCGTTTACCGCTTACGTGTTCCTGGTCTTTACGTTGCTGTACCCGCCCTGCGTGGCGGCCATCGGCGCCGTCAGGAGCGAGTTGGGCGCGCGCTATGCCGTTGCCGTGTTCGCGTTTCAAGTGACGGTCGCCTGGATCGTGGCGTTTGTCGTGCATTCGGCGGGCATATTGCTGGGGTTGGCCTAGTTATTTATTGACGGCGCAACCTCTGTGTATCGAATTGTTTCGGTCCCGTGTCCGTTACTGACGGATGCGGGACCGTTGCTATATAATCGCCTCCGCTCAAAATGATTGGAGATGTTATATATGAGTCAGGCAAGGCAAGACGGTATCACGCTCAGGCAGTGGCTCCCGCTCGTCGGGCTCACCTGCTGTGCGTTCGTGTTCAACACGTCGGAGTTTATGCCCATCGGCCTTTTGACTGATATCGCCGCGTCGTTCTCGCTCACCGAGGCCCAGGCGGGCATCATGATCTCGGTCTATGCCTGGGGCGTCATGCTGTTGTCGTTACCACTCATGGTGTTTGCCTCGCGTTTCGAGTTTAAGCGGATGCTGCTGGGCGTGCTGGCCGTGTTCTCGCTCGGTCAGTTCCTGTCCGCTGTGGCACCGACCTATCCCATCCTGGTCTGCGCGCGCCTGGTGGTCGCTTGCGCACATGCCGTGTTCTGGTCAGTCGCCTCGATTATGGCGTCGCGTCTGGTTGACACACGTCACGGGGCGCTCGCCATCAGCATGATCGCTACGGGCTCGTCCATCGCGCAGATCTTTGGCCTGCCTCTCGGTCGCGCCATTGGCTTGGCCGTGGGCTGGCGCATGACGTTTGCCGTGGTCGGGGGCCTCTCAGCCATCGCGGCCGTCTACCAGGCAGCGGTGTTCCCGGCCATGCAGGCGGGTGAGCGCTTTACCGTCAAACAGCTGCCCGAGTTGCTCAAGAACCCGCTCCTCATCGCGCTCTACGCAGTCACGGTCTTCATGGCGACCGGCTATTACGCAAGCTACAGCTATATCGAGCCCTTCCTGGCGCAGGTCGCGCACGTCGATGCGGGCGCCATTACCATGACGCTGACGGCGTTTGGCTGCTCTGGTTTGCTCGGAAGCTGGCTGTTTGGCCGCCTGTTCGATGGGCATCGCTTCCCGTTCTTGGCTATCACGCTCTCCGGCGTGCCGGTGGCCCTGCTGCTCATGGGTCCTGCCGCGTCGTCGCTCGCCGCGGTTCTTGGCGTTTGCGCGCTGTGGGGTTGCTGCGCCACGGCCTTTAACGTGGCGTTTCAGGCCGAGCTCATCAAGCACACGCCGGC
>CAJLVJ010000099.1 GCA_905210085.1 uncultured Collinsella sp.
AATCTGCGAGGGCATCGCAAACGCCATCGAGCAGGCGTACGGCGAGTGTCTGCGCATCGCTGGCAGTGAAGGTGCCGTTGTAGCGCGTCATGCCCGTGAGCTCAATGCGGATGCGTGCCGGCTTTTGCTGCGCGGCAACATTGGCGGTGCGGATGCGCTGGGCCAGGTTATGGCACTCGGCGAGGGCAATCGTGGCGCGCGGAGCGGCGTCGGCGGGTAGCTCGTCGCTTGCGATTTCGAGTACCAGGTCGACATCGGTCGGGACCTCGGAGTCGCAAAGCATCATGCCGCTGTTGTCGGTCGTCGCCGTGGCGATGTTCCACATGCGCGATGCTACGCTGCGCGCGATGGGGTCCTCGCCAATGACGGCAATCTGGAAACGCTCGAGTACGTTGGCCGCGCGGGCAAAGCCGATGCGCGATTCGGCCTCGGTCACCGAAGGTTTACCCTCCCACACGTGGTGCAGGCGGTTGATATAGGCGTAGGTATCCTGGAAAGCCATACCGTCGGCAAACAGACCGACGTTTTCCTGGAACTGCTGAAGGGCCGCCTCGGTGTGAGGGCCAAAGTAGCCATCGTCCTCGCCGCAGGCAAAGCCCAAAACGTTGAGCGCCTTCTGCAAGGCCTGCACGTCGGCGCCATGGAAATTGGGCATACGCAGGTAGAGGGTGCGGTCGCCCAGCTTATACGAGGCGTCGACCAGGGCACTCCAACAGGGGATGTCAACGGCGTGACCGGCGGCAAGACCGCTGTCGAGCCTAAAGGTGCTAACGGCCTGCTCGGTGGTAGCACCAAAGTGCTTGTCGGCAACCTCGGTGGCATCAATCGTGTAGCCGAGCTGCAGGAGACGAGACTGCACGTCTTCGACGGCTGCTCCCTGCATGCCCGTTGTAATAGGTTCCATGAACGAACCCCTTTCGGCGTATCATTCGTACTATTTGAGCGCCTGTCGGATAGACGACGCAAAGGGATGCATAAACATACATTCAACAGTGTAGCAACTTGTACCCAAATGCGCTGCCGACAGGTTTTGCAACCCCCGCTAGTTGAGTCGCTCCACAAAGAAATCTGCCATGGAGAGGAACAGTTCGCGTGCATGCGGGTCGAGCGAAACGTCCTCGATGGCGGCCTTGGCTTTGGCGGTCAGGTCCAGCGCGTAGGTGTGGGCGTAATCGATAGAGCCGGTCTCCTGGAAGATTTCCACGGCGCGCGCGAGCTGCGCGGGGTCCTCGGTGCCCGAGGAGAGGATCGCTTCGATCTCGTCGTGATAGCGCTCATCAGACAGGGCGTGCACGGCGACCAGGGTGCGCTTGCCTTCTGTGATATCGGTACGGAAGTCCTTGTTGGCGGCTTCCTTGGTGCCGACAAGGTTGAGCAGGTCGTCCTGAATCTGAAAGGCAAGGCCGGTGTGCAGGCCAAAGGCGCGCAGTGCCTCGACCTGCTGTTCACTGCCTCCGCCAATGATGGCTCCGGTGGCAAGCGGCGTGGCTCCGCTGTAATACGCGGTCTTGTGCGTTGCCATGTCCAGGTAATCGTCGACCGAGATGTCAAAACGCCCGTCACGGACCCAACCCAAGTCGAGCGCCTGACCCTCGATGGTGCGGACGATCATCTCGGTGAGCTCGTGGAGCACACGGAGTTTCACGTCTGCCTCGAGTGTGGGGTCGTCGAGAACCGTCTTGGTGACCATGGTGAGCGCCAGATCGCCGCAGTTGATGGCAAGGCCCGTGCCCTCGGTAAGGTGCATGCAAGGCTTGCCGCGACGCAGCTGGCCGTTGTCGGCTATGTCGTCATGGATAAGCGCTCCCGACTGAAAGTGCTCGATAGCTGCCGCCGCGCTGCGGGCGCTCTCAAAGTTACCGCCCACTGCGGTTGCGGCGAGCATGCAGATAAGCGGGCGGTGGCGCTTGCC
>CAJLVJ010000100.1 GCA_905210085.1 uncultured Collinsella sp.
CCTTGATGACGGCAACGCCACCGGAGAGCTTGGCCAGGCGCTCCTGGAGCTTCTCGCGGTCGAAGTCAGAGGTGGTGTTCTCCATCTCGCCCTTGATCTGAGCGATACGGGCGTCGATGGCCTCCTTGGAGCCAGCGCCGCCGACGACGACGGTGTTGTCCTTGGAGATGGTGACGGACTTAGCGGTACCGAGCATATCAGCAGTGATGTCAGCGACCTTCACGCCCAGCTCGTCCAGGGCAGCCTGGCCACCGGTGAGGACGGCGATGTCCTCGAGGATGCGCTTGCGGCGATCGCCGTAGCCCGGGGCCTTGACGGCGCAGACGTTGAGGGCGCCACGGATCTTGTTGAGGACCAGGGTCGGCAGAGCCTCGCCGTCGATGTCCTCAGCGATGATGAGCAGGCCACGGCCGGCGCGCTGGACAGCCTCGAGAACAGGCATGATGTCCTGAACGCTGGAGATCTTCTGGTCGGTGATGAGGATGTACGGATCCTTCATCACGGCCTCCATGCGGTCGTTGTCCGTGACGAAATAGGCGGAGACATAGCCCTTGTCGAACTGCATGCCCTCGACAGTGTCGATGGTAATGTCGAACGTCTGGGAATCCTCGACGGTGATGACGCCGTCCTTGCCCACGACCTCCATGGCCTCGGCAATCTTCTCGCCAACCTCGGGGTCACCAGCGGAAATGGTGCCGACGGAAGCGATCTGCTCCTTGGTCTCGACCGGCTTGGCCTGCTTCTTCATCTCGGCGACGGCGGCGTTTACAGCCTTGTCGATGCCGCGACGGATGGCCAGCGGGTTGGCGCCGGCGGCGACGTTGCGCAGACCGTCGTTGACGATAGCCTGAGCGAGCAGGGTTGCGGTGGTGGTGCCGTCACCCACGGTGTCGTTGGTCTTGGTGGCGACCTCCTTCACCAGCTGAGCGCCCATGTTCTCGATGTTGTCCTCGAGCTCGATCTCCTTAGCGACGGAAACGCCGTCGTTGGTGATGGTCGGGGCACCAAACGTGCGCTGCAGAGCGACGTAACGGCCCTTGGGGCCCATGGTGACGGTAACGGCGTCGGCCAGAGTGTTGACACCCTTTGCGAGCTTGGCGCGGGCATCGGTGTTGAACGTAATGTTCTTTGCCATGGTAGGTAATCCTCCAAAAGAAATGTGACTCGCGTCGCCGCTTCCGAGTCCTATGCGGCGGACGCGTTCAAAGACGAATCAGAGATTCTGACGAGACTAGGCCTCGACGACGGCGTAGATGTCGTCGGCGCGCATCAGCAGATACTTCTCGCCGTCGACCTTGACCTCGTTGCCACCGAACTTACCGTAGATGACAACGTCGCCGACCTGAACGTCCATGGGGATGCGCTCGCCCTTGTCGTTGACCTTACCGGCGCCAACGGCAACGATGGTGCCGCGCTGCGGCTTCTCCTGAGCGTTGCTGGCGATGTACAGACCAGAAGCGGTCTTCTGCTCGGCCTCGTCGGGCTTGACCAGGACGCGATCTGCAAGCGGCTTCAAAGACGACATGCTTGTTTCCTCCTTTGTGGGCCGCGCGGTCATGCCGCGCGGGTTAACCCTTTTTGTTTGCGTACGCGTTGAATGGTACCCACGAATGGCGGGTTATACAACACGGAGTCAAAAAATCTTATTTTTTGGCACTTAGATTTTCTGAATGCCGGGGGATAACTTAGCAGTGGCTCCCGGGGCGGACCGGAGGGCATGAAGTTTGCTGCTCTACAGTCCTGCGCAAGACGGAAAGCACATTAAGTGCTTTCCT